>WFOW01000083.1 GCA_015487895.1 Gammaproteobacteria bacterium
CGCCCGTGCCCCCTGCGTGACCCGCCGCGGCCGTCTTGGGGCGCCGCGGGCATGGCCGCGGCGGGTCACGCAGGGGGCACGGGCGGGAGGCGGCCGCCCGTGGACGGGCAGGGTCCGGACACCTCTCCGGCAGGCTCGGCGGGCCGAGGGCCCCGGGAGGATGCCACCGTGGCGCAGGTCAAGCCGCTCCGCAAGCTCAAGCTCCACGGGTTCAACAACCTCACCAAGACCCTGAGCTTCAACATCTACGACGTCTGCTACGCCCAGACCGAGGCGCAGCGGCGCGAGTACATCGCCTACATCGACGAGGCCTACAACGCCGAGCGTCTCACCCAGATCCTGACCGAGGTCGCCGACATGATCGGCGCCAACATCCTCAACGTGGCGCGCCAGGACTACGAGCCCCAGGGCGCGAGCGTCACCATGCTGATCTCGGAGGAGCCCGTGACCGCGCGCCGCATCGCCGGCGAGGAGGCGGGCGAGGTGGAAGCCCCGGGCCCGCTGCCGGAGGCCGTGGTCGCGCACCTCGACAAGAGCCACATCACGGTCCACACCTATCCCGAGAGCCACCCGCACGGCGGCATCAGCACCTTCCGCGCCGACATCGACGTCTCCACCTGCGGGCGCATCTCGCCGCTGCGCGCCCTCAACTTCCTGATCCACAGCTTCGAGTCCGACATCGTGGTCATCGACTACCGCGTGCGCGGCTTCACGCGCGACGTCAAGGGGCGCAAGCACTTCATCGACCACAAGATCAACTCCATCCAGAACTTCATCGCCCGCGACACCAAGGAGCGGTACCAGATGATCGACGTCAACGTCTACCAGGAGAACATCTTCCACACGAAGATGCTCCTGAAGGACTTCGACCTCGACAACTACCTGTTCGGTGTCAGCAAGGACGAGCTCGGGCCGCGCGAGCGCGAGCGCATCGAGCGCGAGCTGCGCCGCGAGATGGCCGAGATCTTCTACGGGCGCAACATCGCGCGGTAGGAGACGGGTGACGGGTTACGGGTAACGGGAGACGGGTAACGGGAGACGGGAAAGACCGCTCGGCTGCACCCGAAGGGTGTACCAACCCTCGCCTCCCGATCCCCGTCTCTCGCCTCTGCCGCGCCCGCTTCGCGGGAGTGGCGGGAGACGGGTTGCGGGTCACGGGTGACTGTAAACCGTAACCTGCAAGCCGTAACCCGCCTGTGGGAGAGGCTTCCGGCCCCGACCGTGGATTGCCACCTGCCACCTGGCTTTGTGGGAGCGGCATCCTGCCGCGACCATATGAGGAATCGCGGCTGGAAGCTGCTCCCACATTGATACGGGCATCGACCCTCGGCTCACGGCATTCGCCTCCCGCCTCTCAGAGGTAATACGCCACCGTGGTCATGACGCGCGAGGCGAGCCGCATGAGGCCGCGCACGGGCGCGGGCAGCTCGGCGCCGCCGGCCTCGAGCGCGCCCGTGGCGTGGCGGCCCTCGTCGATCTTCATCTGCTCGAGGATCGCCCGGCTGCGGCGGTCCTCCGGCGGCAGGCGCCGGATGTGGCCCTCCAGGTGCTCGACCACCTGGCGCTCGGTCTCGGCCACGAAGCCCAGGCTCCAGCGGTCGCCGGCGAGCCCCGCGGCGGCGCCGATGGCGAGCGCCCCGGCATACCAGAAGGGGTTGAGCAGGCTGGGCCGGCTGCCGAGCTCGCGCAGGCGCGCCTCGCACCAGGCGAGGTGGTCGTTCTCCTCGGCGGCCGCCTGCTCCATGCGCTCGCGCACCTCCTCGAGCCTCGCCGTCAGGGCCTGGCCCTGGTAGAGCGCCTGGGCGCAGACCTCGCCGGCGTGGTCCACCCGCATCAGTCCTGCCACGTGCCGGCGCGCGCGCTCGTCGAGCGGCGCCTCGGGATAGGCCTCGGCCGGGTTGGGGCGGCCGGTGGTGGGGTAGGGGCCCGCCAGGGTGTGGAGCGCCTGGTCGAGGCCGATGACGATGCGGTCGACGAGCCCGTAGCGTCGCATGGGGAAGAGCATACCAGCGCCGGGCCTCAGGCGCGTCCCAACGCGCGCGCGAGCAGGCTCACGGGGTGCAGCACCTCGAGCGTGAGGCCGGCCTCCCGCGCCGCACTCGCGAGCTGGATCGCGCAGCCCAGGTTCGGCGTGGCCACGGCCTGGGGGCGCAGCGCGGCGAGGCGTTCCGCCCACTGCGCGCGCAGGGCGGCGCCGAGCTCCGGCTCCTCGAAGGCGTAGGCGCCGGCGCCGCCGCAGCAGGCGGGCGCGTCCGCCGCGCGGAGGACCTCCAGCCCCGGCACCCGCCCGAGCAGCGCCTCCACCGCGCCGCCGGCGCGCAGCCCGTGGGCGAGGCTGCAGGGCGCGTGCGCGAGCACGCGCAGCCGCACGGGGCGCAGGCGCGGCGCGCGCGGCCACGGGGTCGCGGCGAGGAAGGCGGTGAGCTCGCGGGCGCGGGCGGCGAGGGCGGGCTGGCCGAGGGCGTCGGCCTCGGCGAGGGTCAGCGCGCAGCCGCTGGCGACCGCGACCACCGGCGCCTCGCCGTCGTCGGCGAGGGCGCCGGCTGCCCGTGCCGCGAGGGCGCGCGCCTCGGCCGGGCGGCCGGCGTGCAGGGCCAGCGCGCCGCAGCAGACGTTTTTCTCCGGGACGCGCACCCGGAAGCCGAGCGCGGCGAGCACGTCCAGGGCGTCCGCGACGGCGCGCGCGTCGAGCGCCTCTCCGGTGCAGCCCGCGAAGAGCCACACCCTGGGCCCCGCTTCCGGCCCGGCGCGCCGGCCGGCGACGCGCACCGGGCGCGCAGGCGTCGGCAGGAGGGCGGCGGCCCGCCGCACCGGAGCGGGCAGCAGCGGCAGCCGCGCCGCCGCCGCGGCCAGGCCCGTGCGGCGCGCGCCGCGCAGCGCGTGCACGCATGCCCGCAGCAGCCGCGGCCTGCGCAGCAGGCGGCGCAGGGGCGCCGAGCGGTCGATGCCCGGGGCCCGTGCGCGCGCCGCGTCCATGATGCGCGCGAAGGGCACCCGCGCCGGGCACATGGCCTCGCACGCGCGGCACAGCAGGCAGCGCCGCAGGTGGCCGGCGAGGACGGGGTCCGGCGCCAGCGCCCCCGCGGCCAGCGCGCGCGCCAGCGCGATGCGCCCGCGCGGCGAGTCGGCCTCCTCGCGCAGCAGCCCGTAGGTGGGGCACACCGGCAGGCACAGGCCGCACTGCACGCAGCGGTCCGCATCCGCGACGATGCGGCGGGCGGCTTCCTCGGACGCTTCGGCGGTCTCGCTCACGGACGCTCCCGGCGGCGGGCGGAGGCGCAATGCTAGCGCGCGGCGGCGCGCGCGCGTATGCTTTGCGCCGCCATGGGCTACTACCGCCATCACGTCTTCTTCTGCACCAACCGGCGCGAGGACGGCTCGCCCTGCTGCCAGGACCACGGCGCGCAGGCCGCGCGCGACCACATGAAGGCGCGCGTCAAGGCCCTGGGCCTGGCCGGGCCCGGCGGGGTGCGCGTCAACACCGCGGGCTGTCTCGACCGCTGCGCGGAGGGGCCGGTGCTGGTCGTCTATCCCGAGGGTGTCTGGTACACCTACGTCGACACCGAGGACCTCGACGAGATCGTCGAGTCGCACCTGCGCGGCGGGCGCCCCGTCGAGCGGCTGCGCCTCCCGGACGCGGCGGAGTGAGGTCCCGGGCCGGCGCACCCGTCGGGTTCCGCCGCCGGCCTTTTTAGATCAGTGGGTTGCGTGGTCAGGCCGGGCGCCCGGGCGACCTGGCGCCGGGTGTTGACAAGATCCCTCGAATATTAGAAACTGTACATACGCTGATGCACCGGACCGGTACTCAGCGATCGACTCCTCCATCCTCCTTTGGTGGTTTTAGGCGCGGTCCCCACTTGCCGCGCCTTTTTTTTGGCCTGCGGCCTCTCGCCCGGACGCTCGCGGGCGCCGGGACCGGGCCGCGTGCATCCGTCCTCCCTTTCCCGGCGGCCGCCCCTTGTGCCGCCGCGGGGCGGCCGCTATCCTATGGCGCCTTCCCCGCCGGGGACGCTCCAAGCCTCAGTTTTCCTGCGGAGACGGACCGATGCGGACCTACAGCGCAAGGCCCGAGACGGTGCGCCGTGACTGGTACGTGGTGGACGCCACGGGCAAGACGCTCGGGCGCCTGGCCTCCGAGATCGCGCGGCGCCTGCGCGGCAAGCACAAGCCCGTGTACACGCCGCACGTGGACACCGGCGACTACATCATCGTGGTGAATGCCGAGAAGGTCCGCGTGACCGGGCGCAAGATGACCGACAAGGTCTACCACTGGCACACGGGCTACCCCGGCGGCATCAAGTCCATCACCCTCGAGAAGCTGCTGCAGAAGCACCCCGAGCGCGTCATCGAGCGCGCGGTGCGCGGCATGCTGCCGCGCAACCCCCTCGGGCGCGCCATGTTCCGGAAGCTCAAGGTCTACGCCGGACCCGAGCATCCGCACCAGGCCCAGCAGCCGAAGCCGCTGGACATCTGAGCGCAGCCCCGGAGCACGCGACATGGCACAGGCCCAGAACTACTACTACGGCACCGGCAGGCGCAAGACCTCCACCGCGCGTGTCTTCCTGAAGGAGGGGGGCAGCGGCCAGATCACCGTCAACGGCCGCCCGCTCGACCAGTACTTCGGCCGCGAGACGGCGCGCATGATCGTGCGCCAGCCGCTCGAGCTGGTGGAGATGGCCGACCGCTTCGACGTCAAGGTCACGGTCAAGGGCGGCGGCATCAGCGGCCAGGCCGGCGCCATCCGCCACGGCATCACCCGCGCCCTCATCGCCTACGACGAGAGCCTGCGTCCCGTCCTGCGCCGCGCCGGCTTCGTCACGCGCGACGCGCGCATGGTCGAGCGCAAGAAGCCCGGCCTCCACAAGGCCCGCAAGCGCCCGCAGTACTCCAAGCGCTGACCGGCCGCGGAGCGGCCGGTCAGCGCGCGCCGCGAGCCGAGCGGCGTGAGACGAGGGAGGCATGGAAGCCTTCGAGCACCTCGAGGTCTGGCGACGCGGAGTCGGTCTGGCGAGGCGGGTATACGCGCTCGCCGACCGCGTGCCGGACCGGGCCCTTGCCGACCAGCTCAGGCGCTCAAGCCTTTCGGTGCCCTCGAACATTGCCGAAGGCTACGAACGAAACACGCGCCCCGAGTTCGCCCGGTTCGTGCGGATGGCAAAGGGCTCCTGCGGCGAGCTGCGCACACAGCTCATCTTGGCCGTCGTCACGGGCCAGGTGCAGGAGCAGGAGGTGGCGTCCGTTCTGGACGAGGCCCGGCAGCTCTCAAGGATGTTGGGGGCGTTGCTCGTGGCGCTCACCCGCAGGTCGGGGAAGCCGACGGGCATGCGCTAGAGCGAAGGGCGGGCTCTTGTCTGCTCCGCCT
>WFOW01000084.1 GCA_015487895.1 Gammaproteobacteria bacterium
CCCCTGCGGCCCACGGAGCCCGGCCCGGCGAGCCTCTCCGTCGGCGCGGCCTTCCTCGTCGGCTGGATCGGCGCCGCCGCGATCTGGGCGGCGCTCGCCGCAGCCTTCGGCTGCCGGCCCGCGCAGCGCACGGCACCCGCCCATGGCGCCTGGCCGCGCTGGGGCTGGGCGGCGCTCGCCTGGACCGCCGCCTGGTGGCTCGTGGCCTGGACGCGCGTGCCCGCCCTCGACCCCGTGCAGCCGCTCACCTTCACACCCCTGTGGCTCGGCTACATCGCCGTCGCCGCGGCGCTGCTGCGGCGCCTCGGGGCGCGCCCGCCGCGCGGGCGCGCGCTCGCGCTGCTCGCCGGCGCGAGCGCCGTCTGGTGGTGGCTGTTCGAGTACCTGAACGCCTACGTGCGCAACTGGCACTACCTCGGCACCGAGCGCTACGGGGACGCCGCCTACGCGCTGCTCGCCTCGGCCGCCTTCGCCACGGTGCTGCCGGCGGTGGTGCTGACGACGGCCCTGCTCGGCCGGCTGCAGCGGCCCTGGCGCTGCCCCGCGCGCCTGCGGCCCGTGCGCGCGCGCCGGGACCGGCGCGCCGCGGCGCTGTGGGCGCTGGCGGGTGCCGCGCTGCTCGCCGCCGCCGGCGCCTTCCCGGCCCAGGCCTACCCGCTCATCTGGGCCGCCCCGGCCATGGTGCTCGCGGGCCTGCAGCGGCTGCTCGGCGGGCGCACCTGGCTCGCCCCGCTCGCGCGCGGCGACTGGCGCCCCGTGGTGCTGCCGGCGCTCGCCGCCCTCGTCTGCGGCCTGTTCTGGGAGCTGTGGAACTGGAGGAGCCTCGCCCGCTGGGCCTACACCCTGCCCGGGCTGCAGGCGCCGGCGCTGTTCGCCATGCCGCTCACGGGCTGGGCGGGCTATCTGCCCTTCGGCGTGAGCTGCGCGGTCTTCGCGGACCTCGTGCTGCGGGCGGCGGGGCGCGGCGGGCTCGCGGCTGCGCTAGGATGGGACGCCCCGGAACGGCCACCGGAGGAGGGGAGCCGATGATCCCGCGTATCGCGACCGCGCTGGCCGCCGCGCTCCTCGCCGGCGCGGCGGCCGCCCACGAGGAAAAGCCCTACGACGCCCGCGAGCAGTGGTGGTGGGACGAGGCCTGGTGGGAGGAGGGCCGCATCGAGCCGCCGGCCAACCATCGCGTGCGCGTGCGCTGGGCGAGCTACACGAACGGCGAGGTCGAGGTGCCGGCCATGATCGCCCGGCCCGACGACGGCCGCCGCTACCCGGCGGTGCTCTTCCAGCACGGCCGCCGCGGCCTCGACGACCTGGTGCAGCTCCAGGTCAGGCGCATCGCCGCCCGCGGCTTCGTGGTCGTCGCCCCGGACGTCTTCACCGCGCGCTTCATCCCCAAGTTCCCCATCGAGCACGACTACGCCGTCGAGGGCGACGTCGACAAGGGCGTGGACTTCCTGCTCTCGCTGCCCGACGTCTCGACCACCAAGGCCTGCCTCGCCTCGCACACGCGCGGCGGCTACATGACGCTCAAGGTCGCGGTCAAGTTCCGGCGCCAGGAGAAGGACGTCGCCTGCTACGTCTCCTGGTACCCCCACATGCAGGACCCCAACGCCCCGGAGCCCATGCAGGTCTACCGCTTCGCCCCCGAGGCCGAGCGGCTCACGATCCCCGTGCTGGTCTTCGTCGGCGAGCACGAGCAGTACCAGCGCCGCCGCCCCATCGAGATGGCCATCGCCACCCTGCGGCGCAAGGGGCGCGACGCCACGCTCGTCGTCTACCCGGGCGTGGGCCGCGGCTTCGACTTCCGCCCGCCCAACGTGCGCACCTTCGCCGACGACCTCGCCAGCAAGGACGCCGTCGTGCGCGCCGCGCGCTTCATGCGCGCCCACCTGGAGGCCTGGAAGCGATGAGCGTCGCCGGCACGGCCCCGGCGGCGCACCGCGGACCATGAGCCTCTGGGAGACGATCGCCGCGCGCATCGCCGAGGCCACGGGCCGGCCCTTCAGGCCCGAGAGCGCCGAGCACGTCGGCGGCGGCTGCATCAACAGCGCGGCGCGCCTGCGCGGCGCGGGGGGCGACTGGTTCGTGAAGCTCAACGACGCCGAGCGCCTCGACATGTTCGAGGCCGAGGCCGAGGGGCTGTCCGAGATCGCCCGCACGCGCACCGTGCGCGTGCCGGAGCCCGTCTGCTGGGGCGTGGCCGAGGGGCGGGCCTTTCTCGTCCTCGAGCGCCTGCCCCTCGGCGCGGGCGGGGCGCGGGCCGAGGCGCGCCTCGGCGAGCGCCTCGCCGCCATGCACGCCGTCACCGCCGAGGAGGGCTACGGCTGGCGGCGCGACAACACCATCGGCTCGACCCCGCAGCCCAACGGCTGGATGGACGACTGGGTGGCCTTCTGGCGCGAGCGCCGCCTGGGCTTCCAGCTCGACCTCGCCGAGCGCGGCGGCCACGGAGGCGCCTGGCTCGAGCGCGGCAGGCGCCTGCTCGAGGCGCTGCCCGCCTTCTTCGAGGGCTACCGTCCGGCGCCCTCGCTGCTGCACGGCGACCTCTGGGGCGGCAACTGGTCGGCGCTGCCGGACGGCGAGCCCGTCATCTACGACCCGGCCGTCTACTACGGCGACCGCGAGGCCGACCTCGCCATGACCGAGCTCTTCGGCGGCTTCGGCGCCCGCTTCCACGAGGCCTACCGCGCGGCCTGGCCCGTGGACCCGGGCTACCGGGTGCGCAAGACGCTCTACAACCTCTACCACGTGCTCAACCACCTGAACCTGTTCGGCGGCGGCTACCGCGGCCAGGCCGAGCGCATGATCGAGCGCCTCCTCGCCGAGGCGCTCTAGGCTAATTCAAAATCTGATTTTGAATTAGCCTAAAATATCCCTGCTCATAGACACGCCATTCGGGCGTTGTTATGGCATAATTCAAATCTAGATTTTGAATTAGCCATGCTCCCACGGCATCTCACCCCGACCCTCCGGGAGGCCGCGCGGCACTTCCCGGTGGTGACGCTCACCGGACCGCGGCAGTCCGGCAAGACCACCCTCGTGCGGGCGACCTTCCCCGGCCACGCCTACGTCTCCCTCGAGCTGCCGGACGAGCGCGCCTTCGCGCGCGAGGACCCGCGCGGCTTTCTCGACCGCTATCCCGGGCCGGTGATCCTGGACGAGGTCCAGCGCGTACCGGAGCTGCTCTCCTACATC
>WFOW01000085.1 GCA_015487895.1 Gammaproteobacteria bacterium
CGTGCTCGCCCTGAAGCTCGCGCTGGCCTGCGCCATCTGCCTCGCCGTGGGCGCGGGCGTGGTGGCCCTCGTGCGCCGCCTCGCCGGCGGCTGAGCGCGCCGCGCCCGCCCCGTCAGAGCGTGATGCGGCGATAGATCTCGGAGATGCGCTGCGGCAGGCGGCGCACGTCGCGCACGAGGGTGAAGCCACTGCGCCCGAACATGTGCGGCAGGTAGTCCATCGCCTCCTCGTCGATGGTGATGCAGTAGGGGTGCACGCCGCGGGCGCGCGCCTCGAGCACGGCCTGGCGGGTGTCCTCGACGCCGTAGGCGCCGCGGTAGCCGTCCTGGTCGTCCGGGCGCCCGTCGGACAGCACCAGCAGCACGCGCGTGCGCGCCTCGACCTGCCCGAGCCGCCAGGTCAGGTGGCGGACGGCGGCGCCGAGGCGCGTGTAGTCGCGCGGCCCGATGCCGGCGATGCGCGCGTGCACCTCGGGGCCGTAGGGCTCGTCGAGGGCCTTGATGCGGTAGAGCTCGCAGCGCTTGTGGGTGAAGCCCGAGAAGCCGTAGATGGCGTAGCGGTCACCGAGGCGCTCGAGCGCCTCGCACAGCAGCACCACGGCCTCGCGCTCGGTCTCGCTGATCCAGCCCTTGGTGGAGCCCGACATGTCGACCAGCAGCATCACGGCCACGTCGCTCTCGCAGCGCAGGCGCCGCACGAACAGCCCGCGCGCCTCCTCCAGGCCCGCCGCGCGGTCCGCCCAGGCCTGCACGGCGGCGTCGATGTCGATGTCCTCGCCCTCGGGCTGGCGCCGCAGGCGGCGGTCCTCGCCGCGCAGGGCCTCGAAGGTGCGGTGGATGTGCTTGACGAGCCCCCGGTGGCGCTCGAGCGTCTCGCGCACGAGGCCGGCGTCGCCCGGGTGGATCTCGCGCTCGCGCAGCAGGCACCAGCCCCTGCGGTAGGTGCCGCGGGTGTGGTCCCACTCGTCGTAGACCCAGGCCTCGGGCTCGGCCCGCGGCCGCTCGCCCCCGCGCGCGGCGCCGGAGCGCGCGGCATAGGGGCCGGGCCCCGCGGGCACCAGGTACTCGGGCGGCACGTCGCCGAGGTCCTGCTGGATGGAGTCGAGAAGCGCGCGCACTTCGGGGCTCGGCGCGACGGGCTCGCCGCGCAGCGCGAGCTCGACCCGGAACCCCTCGGGGCGCGCGGGATCGGGCACCGCGAGCCGCTCGAAGCGCCCCCCGGGCAGCGCCCCGCGCGCCGGCTCGAGCTCGGCAGCGAGCGCCGCGAGCGCCTCGGCCAGCGCGCCGCGCTCGCGCAGGCGGCGGGCCTCCTGCACGGCGCGCACGCGCTCCGGCCGCAGCACGCCCTGGTACGGAGGGGGCTGCGGCACCCCCTCCGCCTCGTAGGCGGCGGGCAGCCAGCGCAGGCTGTCGTCGAGCGTCGCGCCTGGCCGCGCGAGCGCCGCGGCCGCCTGCGGCCAGGGTGGCCCCGCGGCCGCGAGGCCGGCGTCGCCGCCGAAGGCCTCGAGCGTGCGCCCTATGCCCGGCAGGGCACGGCGCACGCAGGCATCCAGCCGCAGCCGCTCCAGGTGATGGAGCCGCTCCAGCGCCCGCGCCGGGTCGGGCCAGTCCTCGGCCACCTCGTCGAGCGGCGCCCGCCAGGTGCCGAACCAGGTCTGCGCCCACAGGTGCACCGCCATGGCCTTGTAGAGGGCGAAGTTGGCCTCGCGGTCGGGCAGGCGGCTGATCACGGGCGGCAGGTGCAGGGTCTCGGTGTCGGTCCAGGGCGCGTCGGCGGCGGCGATGCGCAGCTCGCGCCCGTCGAGCCCCTGCACGAAGCGCCCGAGCAGGCCCTCCACCTCGTGGAGGTGCACGCCGGCGCGCGCGTCCCGCTGGTAGCGGACGTAGTCCTCGATGCGCTGCATCTCGACGATGGCGGCGAGCACGCCGCCCTCGTCGTAGCGGCCCATGACGTGCAGCACCCACTCGTCCCACTCCTCGGCCTCGAGCCGGGCGAGCGCGGGCGGCGCGAACATGCAGAAGTTGAAGGCGAGCTCGTCGCTCGTGGTGCGGACGAGCTCGAGCGCGCGCAGGAAGCGCTCCTGCGCCGGGCGCGGGAAGCGGGCGAGCTCGGCGGCGGCGCCCTTCACGCTGCGCCGCACCGAGAGCACCATGTAGACCAACGCCTCGAGCCGCTCGGCGAGTTCGGCGGCATCGAGCTATGCGGTTTCCGAAGACGGGCTGGCCATCGCCCCGAGACTAGCCGGGCGCCGCCGCAAACGGAACCCGTGGCGCTTGCGGGGCCGGGGACGGCGTCTAGACTTCGGGGAAGGGGAGCCGCCCGGACGTCGCGCAGGGCCATGGCCCGCCACCGCACCGAGGCCATCCGCAACCTCGCCCTGGTCGGCCCGCAGGGCGCGGGCAAGACCACCCTGGCCGAGGCCCTGCTCCATGCGGCGGGCGCCGTCGGCGAGCCCGGCAGCGTCGAGCGCGGCACCACCGTCTGCGACTTCGACCCCCTCGAGCGCGAGCACGGCCACTCGCTGTGCAGCGCCGTGGCCGGCTTCGAGCACGCGGGCGTGCACGTCAACCTCATCGACACGCCGGGCGCGCCCGACCTGCTCGGCCAGACGCTGCCGGCGCTCGCGGCGGTCGAGACGGCGGTGCTGGTGC
>WFOW01000086.1 GCA_015487895.1 Gammaproteobacteria bacterium
CCGCCGGAGGTCGCGCGGCGCGCGCCGGCGGCGGCGCGCGCCGATCCCGCGCGCCCCGGGGGGCGCTGGGACCTGGCCGTGCTGGGGCCCGACGTGGTCCGCGCCCTCCCGTGCGCGGAGGCCGGGCGGCTGGTGGCGGCGCTGCGCGACGTGCACGCGCGCCGGCTTCTGCTCGCGCTGCCGGATCCCGTGCCCGCGGGCTGGGAGGCGCCGGCCTGCGTCGCCCTCGGCCTGACGCCGGTCGGCGAGGGCGGGCGCCTGTGGCGCTTCGACCTCCACGACTACAAGGAGACGCCGGACTGGCTCAACCCGCGCTTCTGGGCGCACCCGGAGCTGTGGGACAAGTTTCGCTGGTGAGAAGAGACGGGAGGAAGGGGTCGGGAGGCGAGGCCACGGTCGGGGCTGGAAGCCCCTCCCACAATCGGGCGGCTCTTTCCCGTCTCCCGCGATCTGGCGCCTGTCAGCCGTTTCCGTAGCGGCGGCGGACGTAGGCCTCGATCCGGGCCTTGAACGCCTCGGCCAGGCCCTCGCCCTTGAGGGTCACGGTCTTCTCGCCGTCCTCGTAGACCGGCGCGGCGGGCCGCTCGCCGGCGCCCGGGAGGCTGATGCCGATGTCGGCGTGGCGGCTCTCGCCCGGGCCGTTGACCACGCAGCCCATGACGGCGACGGTCATGCGCTCGACGCCGGGGTAGCGCAGGCGCCACTCCGGCATGCGCTCGGCGAGGAAGCCCTCCACCTCGCGGGCGAGCCGCTGGAAGAGGTCGCTCGTGGTCCGCCCGCAGCCCGGGCAGGCCACCACCCGGGGGGCGAAGCGCCGCAGCCCGAGGCTCTGGAGGATCTGCTGGGCCACCCGCACCTCGCGCGTGCGCTCGCCCCCGGGCTCGGGCGTGAGCGAGACGCGGATGGTGTCGCCGATGCCCTCCTGGAGGAGCACCGCCAGCGCCGCCGTCGAGGCGATCACGCCCTGGTCGCCCATGCCGGCCTCGGTCAGCCCCAGGTGCAGGGGCCAGTCGCAGCGCGCGGCGAGCGCCCGGTAGACCGCGATGAGGTCCTGCACGCCGCTGGTCTTGCACGAGAGGACGATGCGCTCGCGCGGCAGGCCGAGGGCGACGGCCTCGCGCGCGCTCTCGAGCGCCGAGGCGACGACGGCCTCGCGCACCACCGCCTCGGGCGGCAGCGGCGCGCGGCGCCGGGCGTTCTCGTCCATGAGGCGGGCGAGCAGGGCCTGGTCCAGGCTGCCCCAGTTGACGCCGATGCGCAGCGGGCGCTCCATGCGGCAGGCGAGCTCGACGATGCCGGCGAAGTTGGCGTCGCGCTTGCCGCCGCGGCCCACGTTGCCCGGGTTGATGCGCCACTTGGCGAGCGCCTGGCCGCACTCGGGCACGGCGCGCAGCAGGCGCAGGCCGTTGAAATGGAAGTCGCCCACGAGCGGGACGTCCACGCCCATGGCGTCGAGGCGCTCGCGGATGGCGGGCACGGCGCGGGCGGCGGCCTCGGTGTTGACCGTCACCCGCACCAGCTCCGAGCCGGCGCGGGCGAGCTCGGCGACCTGCGCCACGGTGGCGGCGACGTCGGCGGTGTCGGTGTTGGTCATGGACTGGACCGCCACCGGCGCGCCGCCGCCGATGGTGACGCGGCCCACCCGCACGGCGAGCGTGCGCCGGCGCGGCGCGGGCCGCGCCTCGGGCACGCCGCCGGCCGAGTCGGGTCTAAGCTCGTGGCATGGGCCGCTCATGGCGCCATTGTAAACGCGGCCGTGCGCTCGCCGCCCTGCTGCTCGCGCTGGCGGCGGTCGCTCCGGCGGCGGGCGCTGGCGGGGCCGTGCCGGGGCCGGCGTGGACGGCGGGCTGGGAGGCGGGCCTCGCCCGCGCCCGGGCGGAGGGCCGTCCGGCCTTCGTCTACTTCCAGGCGGTGTGGTGCTCGTGGTGCCACCGCTACGAGCGCGAGACGCTCGCCGACGCGCGGGTGCGGGCCTTCCTGGAGGCGCGCACGGTCCCGGTGCTGGTCGACTACGACGCGCGGCCCGACCTGTTCCGGCGGCTCGGGGGCCGGGGGCTGCCC
>WFOW01000087.1 GCA_015487895.1 Gammaproteobacteria bacterium
GGACGCCCCCGCCAGCCCCAGCGCGAGCCCCGCGGCCGCGGGCCCGGCGCCCCGGTCCGCCCACACGCCGCCGAGCCAGTTCCCCAGGGAGAGCCCCGCGAGCACCACGCCGATGATGGCCGTCCAGGTGTAGAGCGACATCCCGACATAGGGCGCGAGCAGGCGCCCTGCGGCGATCTCGACGACCAGGAGCGCCGCCGAGCTCAGGAAGACTGCCGCCCCGTAGCCCGCCAGCCGCAGCCTGTCCGCCGCCGATCCCATGCGTTCTGCCTGCCTCCTCACCCGCCGGCCGCCTCGGCGGCGGGGTTCAGCACCCGCGCCGCGCCGATGCCGCGCGGGTCCGAGGCGGCCTCCAGCGTGCCCGCGCGCCGGTCCCAGACCACGGCCTGCATGTTGCCGTAGGGCTCGACCTCGCGCAGGCGGTGGCCGAGCGCGCCCAGGCGCGCGGCCACGGCGGGCGCGAAGGCGCCGGCCTCGTGCTGCACCTCGTCCGGGAGGTACTGGTGGTGGAAGCGCGGCCGCGCGACGATGGCCCGCGCGCCCGCGCCCTCGGCGAAGGCGAGGGTGGCGTGCAGCACCATGCTGATGATGCGGCTGCCGCCGGGCGTGCCGACGATGGCGACGCGCGTCCCGTCGTCGAGGAAGGTCGGGCTCATGCTCGACAGCGGCCGGCGCCCGGGTGCGATGGCGTTGGCCTCGGCCCCGACCAGCCCGTAGGCGTTGGGCACGCCGGGGGCGATGGCGAAGTCGTCCATCTCGTCGTTGAGCAGCACGCCGGTGCCGGGCGCGACGAAGCCCGAGCCGAACGGATAGTTGATGGTCAGCGTCGCGGCGACGCGGTTGCCCTCGGCGTCGAGGACGGAAAGGTGCGTGGTGTGCGTCCCCGCGCCGCCGCGGGCCCCCGGCGCCGGGCCGAGGGCGTCCGAGGGGGTCGCACGGTCGAGGCGGATGCCGCGCGCGAGCCGCGCGGCGTACGCGCGAGACAGCAGCCGCCCGAGCGGCATCTGCACCTGGTCGGGGTCGCCCAGCCACAGGGCGCGGTCGCGGTAGGCGCGGCGCATGATCTCCACCAGCACGTGCGCGCGCGCGGCCGCGTCCAGCCGCTCCCAGTCGAAACGCTCCAGCATGTGGAGCATCTCGGCGAGCAGCACGCCGCCCGAGGAGGGGGGCGCGGCGCTCACGAGCCGCAGCCCGCGCCAGCGCGCGCGCACCGGCTCGCGCTCGGCGATGCGGTAGGCCGCGAGGTCCTCCAGCGTCCAGATGCCGCCCGCCGCGCGCACGCCGGCCACCAGCCGCTCGGCCAGCGGGCCGCGGTAGAAGCCCGGCGCCCCCTCACGAGCCAGCCGCGTCAGGGTGGCGGCGAGCTCCGGCTGGCGCAGCCGCCAGCCTTCGGGTGGCACCTCGCCGTCCTTCAAAAAGATCCGCGCCGCCGCGGGGGAGGCCCGCAGGGCCGCGAGGCGCAGGCGCGCGAAGCGCCGGTAGCGGGCATCGACCGGGAAGCCCTCCCGGGCGAGGCGGATGGCGGGGGCGAGGCTGCGCGCGAGCGTCAGGCGCCCGTAACGCGCCGCGATGTGGGCGAGCGCCGCCGGCTCGCCCGGGATAGCGGCGGCGAGCGGCCCGTCGAGGCTCGCGCCCGGCCGCGGCCGCCCCTCGGCGTCGAGGTACATGTCGCGCGTCGCGGCGAGCGGGGCGCGCTCGCGCCCATCCACCATGACCTCGAGCCCGTCGCGCGCGCGGTGCAGGAGCCAGAAGCCGCCGCCGCCGAGGCCCGAGCCGTAGGGCTCCACCACACCGAGGGCCGCGGACGCCGCGACGGCGGCGTCGAAGGCGTTGCCGCCGGCAGCGAGGATCTCGAGGGCGGCCTCGGTGGCGAGCGGGTGCGCCGTGGCCACCGCCGCGCCGGGGGGGAGCTCTCGGGCGGCGACGGCGGCGCAGCCCAGCAGGCCGAGGGCCGCGGCCGCCCACGCCCGCGGCCCGCGGGCGCGTCCGGCCTCAGCCCGTCTCCCCCATGAGGCGCTCGTACTTGGCCTGGAGCTCCTCGGGGCTCTCGCGGCGGTCGGGGTCGGGGATGATGCAGTCGACGGGGCAGACCGCCACGCACTGCGGCTCGTCGTGGTGCCCCACGCACTCGGTGCAGCGGTCGGGATCGATCTCGTAGATCTCCTCGCCGGGGCGGATCGCCTCGTTGGGGCACTCCGGCTCGCAGACGTCGCAGTTGATGCACTCGTCGGTGATGAGCAGGGCCATGGGCGCCTCCGGAGCATGGCATCCATAAGAGGAAACTCTGATCAATCCGCTACGTGGGTTGATCAGCGCTAAGGCACTTCGCGACCATTTTGATTTTTCCCGGTATTGTCATGCACTTCCATGTGCATAGCGCCGTGGGCACGGGCGCGCAGCGCAGTTGCGGCCCATCGGCGCGCGCGCCCGCGGGCGGCACGCTCAGCGATGCCCCGGGCACCGGTCTCGGCCTAGGCGCCCGAAGCTGCGCACGGCGGGCGCGCCGTCCCGCGGCCATCCCTGGCCGCGGGGAAGCCCTGAAAAATCCGATTTTTCAGGGCTTCCAAATATTAGCGCACCCTTTCCTTGAGCGCCGCCGCCACCGCCGGGTGGACGAAGCCGCTCACGTCGCCGCCGTGGGCGGCGACCTCGCGCACCAGGCTGGAGGAGATGAAGGCGTAGCGCTCGGCGGGGGTGAGGAAGACGGTCTCGACCTCGGGCGCGAGCTCGCGGTTCATGGCCGCGAGCTGGAACTCGTACTCGAAGTCCGAGACCGCGCGCAGCCCGCGCAGGATCACGCGCGCCCCGCGCGCGCGGGCGAAGTCCACCAGCAGCGAGTCGAAGCCGCAGACCTCCGCGCCCTCGATCCCCGCCAGCGCCTCGCGCGCGAGCGCCACCCGCTCCTCCAGCGAGAAGGCCGGGCGCTTGGCGGGATTCGCGGCGACGGCCACGATCACGCGGCCGAACAGGCGCAGCGCCCGCTGCACGAGGTCCGTGTGGCCGTGCGTGATGGGATCGAAGGTGCCGGGATAGACCGCGACGACGTCCATCGGCCGCTCCGCCGCCCGCGACGCAGCCCAATGCTAGCGGAAGCCCTGAAAAATTCCATTTTCTTCAGGGCTTCCCCGCGGCCAGGGACGGCCGCGGGGAAGTTCATGCACACGGAAGTGCATGGCAGTTCAACGAAAAACCAAAACGGCCGCGAAGCGCCTTAGCGCTGATCAATCCGCGCAGCGGATCGATTCGCTGAGGACTTCGCCCCGTTTCTCCCGTGTCGTCATGCGCTTCCATGTGCTCCCATGCGCATGGCGCCGTGGACACGGGCGCGGCAGCGCAGTCGCGGCCCATCGGCGCATGCGCCCGCAGGCGGCACGGCCCGCGATGCCCCGGGCACCGGGCTCGGCCCGGGCGCCCGAGGCTGGGCACGGCGCGCGCGCCCTCCCGCGGCCATCCCTGGCCGCGGGGAAGCCCCGGGGGAGGGACCGAGCTTTCGGGGCTTCCTTCCCATCCGGGTGCTTGCGCGAGCCCCAGCGGCGGGACGCCCTGTTTCCGGGGCCGCCCACCGCTGGGGGTGAAGCCTGGGCCCACGCCGTTCCCTCGGGCCGATTTGCCCCGGGTGCCTGGTGGCGCAGGCGCGCCGCCGACCGCGGACCGCTACCGGACGACGAAGCCCGAGCGGTCGGCGGTGGGGACGAGGGCCGCCTCGTGCACGCCGAAGCGCCCGGCGCGCCGGTCGGCGAAGTAGCGCCGCAGGGTCTCGGCGATCACGGGAAAGGCGAGCGCCTCCCACGGGATCTCCGTCTCGTGCATCAGGCGCACCTCCAGGCTCTCGGCGCCCGGCGCGAACTCGGGCGGATCGAGCCGCCCCCGGTACATGACGTAGACCTGATTGATGTGGGGGAGGCTGAAGACGGCATAGAGCTCGAGATCACGCACGTGCGCCCGGGCTTCCTCAAGGGTCTCGCGCGCGGCGGCCTCGGCCACGGTCTCGTCGTTCTCCATGAAGCCCGCCGGCAGCGTCCACAGCCCGTAGCGCGGCTCGATGGCGCGCCGGCACAGCAGCACCCGGCCCTCGTGCTCCGGGATGCAGCCGGTGACGATCTTCGGGTTCTGGTAGTGGATGAAGCCGCAGCGCTCGCACACGTGGCGCGGCAGGTTGTCGCCCTCCGGCACCCGCAGCCGCACCGGGCCGCCGCACTGGCTGCAGAAACGGATCTCGGGCTTCGGCATCCCGCCCGACGATAGCAGAAGGTCCCTCGTGGCGGGAGCGCGCCCCGGGCCCGGTCGTGTGACGCGTGTCACACTCTGTGGCGCGGAGCCCGGCCACGACGCGCGGGTGTCGCTCCTGCGGCACCGTCCGTCGCGTTCGTCCGCCCGGGGACGGGCCGCGCGCTATGCTTGGCGGATGGGCTCGCTTTTCCGTGAAGGGTCAGGGGCCTTGACGTGACGCCGCGGCTCACCCGCAACGTCCTTCTCGCCTGCGGCGTGATCCTCGCGGATCTCGCCCTCAAGGCGCTGGTCGCCGCCCTGTGGGAGCCCGGCGCCCGCACGGCGCTGGTGCCGGGCCTGCTGGGCATCGGGCACGTGGCCACCGGAAGCCCCGTGCCGGGGCTGCTTGCCGAGGCCGAGGGCTGGCGGCGCTCGGCGCTTGCGGGCTTCGGCGGCTTGGTGCTGCTGTGGCTGCTCGACCTGCTGCGCCGCGGCGAGGGGCCGGCGCGCTGGGCGCCCGGCAGCCTCTACCTGATCGCCGCCGGCGTCGTCTCCAACACCCTCGACCTCGTGGTCATGGGCCGCGTGACCCGCTACCTGCTTCCGGCTCCGGGCGGCGCGGGCCTTGCCCTCAACCTCGCCGACCTCGCCATCCTCGGCGGGCTGGTCTGGCTCGTCGCCGCCGCGGTGCGCTTCCGCGGGGTGCCGGACCGCAGCCTCCTGCCGCTTGCCCGCGCCCCGGCTTTCGACGTGCCGCTGGAGCGCTTTCCGCGCGGGGTGGACAACGTGCGCATCGACGTGCGCCTCAGCCCCCGTTTCATGGAGGAGCTCCGTCGGGTGGTGGCCGATCTCGTCGCCCAGGAGATCGCCGGCGGGCACGCCACCGGTCTCGCGCACGGCGCCCTGGCGGGACGCGAGGGCTTCGACAGGCTGCGCGCCGCCTACGGCGCCATGCTGGAGGCGGCGGCGCACCGCGCGCGCCGCGAGGGCGGGCGCATCGAGCGCGTGCAGCTTCTGCAGCTCGGCGTCCTCAAGGCGGTCCAGGAGACGGTGCGCGCCGAGATCGAAGGCGTGCTCCAGGGGCTGCGCGGCTCGC
>WFOW01000088.1 GCA_015487895.1 Gammaproteobacteria bacterium
CGCCGAGCGGGTGGATGCGGCGGCGGACTGCGAGCGCGCCTGGCGGCAGGCGCTTGCCGCGCTGGCGCGCATGCTGCCGGTCGCCGCCGACGACCTGCTCGACGAGGGCGGCATCGTGGCGCTGGTCGGGCCGACCGGGGTCGGCAAGACCACCACGGTCGCCAAGCTCGCCGCGCGCTTCGCGCTGCGCCACGGCCAGCGCTCGGTGGCGCTGGTGAGCACGGACGGCTATCGCGTCGGGGCCCACGACCAGCTCCTGACCTACGGGCGCCTGCTCGGGGTGCCGGTGCAGCCGGCCGCGAGCCGCGAGGAGCTCGGCCGCGTGCTGCAGGGGCTGCTCGACCGGCGCCTGGTGCTGATCGACACCGCGGGCATGGGCCCGCGCGACCTGCGGCTCAGCGAGGCGCTGGGCGCGCTCGCCGGCGTGCCCATGGTGCGCCGCTACCTGGTGCTTTCGGCGGCAGCGCACCCGGCGGCCCTCGAAGAGGCGGTGCGCGCCTTCGCGTCCGCGGGCCTGGACGGGTGCGTGCTGACCAAGCTCGACGAGGCCGGCACCCTGGGCGAGGCGCTGTCGGTGACCATCCGCCACCGCCTGCCGGTGGCATGGATCACCGACGGCCAGCGGGTGCCGGAGGACCTGCAGCCGGCGCGGACCCACGTGCTGGTGAGCAGGGCGGTGGCCGCGGCGCGCGGCGCCGAGGCCGACGAGGACGCCCTCGCCGCATCGCTCGGGAGGATGGCGGCCCATGCTGGGTGGTGAGCGCGGCATGGACCAGGCCGCGGGGCTGCGCGGCATGATGGCGCCGCGGCCGGTGCGGGTCATCGCCGTCACCAGCGGCAAGGGCGGGGTCGGCAAGACCAACGTCTCGGTCAACCTGGCGGTGGCGCTGGCGACCCTGGGGCGGCGCACCATGCTGCTCGACGCCGACCTGGGGCTCGCCAACGTCGACGTGCTCCTCGGCCTGCAGGTGCGCCACAACCTCTCGCACGTGCTCGAGGGGCGCTGCGGGCTCGAGGAGGTGATCGTCGAGGGGCCGGCCGGCGTGCGCATCGTGCCGGCCGCCTCCGGGGTGGCGCGGATGGCGGGGCTCTCGCCCGCCGAGCACGCGGGCCTGATCCGCGCCTTCAGCGACCTCGGCGAGGCGCTCGACGTCCTGGTCGTCGACACCGCCGCCGGCATCTCGGACAGCGTCATCGCCTTCACGCGTGCGGCACAGGAGGTCATCGTGGTGGTATGCGACGAGCCGGCGTCCATCACCGACGCCTACGCGCTGATCAAGGTCCTGAGCCGCGACCACGGGCTCGGGCGCTTCCATGTGCTCGCCAACATGGTGCGCAGCGCGCCGGAGGGCAGGGATCTCTACCGCAAGATCTCCACGGTCACCGGGCGCTTCCTCGACGTGACCCTCCATTACATGGGAGCGGTGCCCTACGACGAGCAGCTCAGGCGCGCCGTGCAGCGCCAGCGCGCCGTGGTCGAGGCCTACCCGCGCAGCCGCGCGGCGCTCGCGTTCAAGAATCTGGCGGAACGGGCCGATAACTGGCCAGTGCCGCGGCAGCCGCGCGGCCACGTGGAGTTCTTCGTGGAGCGGCTGCTGGGGGCCGGCCGGGCGGACGGCCTGGAGGCGGCCTCATGAACGGGCCGGCCGCCTACGCCGCCGTCCAGCGGCTCGACCAGGAGAGCCTGGTGACGCGCTATGCGCCGCTGGTCAAGCGCATCGCCTATCACCTGGTCAGCCGCCTGCCGCCGAGCGTGCAGGTCGAGGACCTGATCCAGGCGGGCATGATCGGCCTGCTGGAGGCGGCGGCCCACTACGACCCGTCGCAGGGAGCGAGCTTCGAGACCTATGCCGGCATACGGGTGCGAGGCGCGATGCTCGACGAGATCCGGCGCAGCGACTGGACCCCGCGCTCGGTCCACCGCAAGGCGCGCCAGGTGGCCGAGGCCATGCGGGCCATCGAGCACGCCAAGGGGCGCGACGCGCGCGACGTCGAGGTGGCCGAGGCCCTGGGGATCGGGCTCGAGGAGTACTACCGGATACTCCAGGACGCGGCCGGCTGCCGCATCTTCAGCCTCGACGACGGCGACGGGCGCGACGAGCAGGCCGAGCCGGCCGGCGTCGGCGACGACCCGGCGGCGGCGGTGGAGGACGAGGCCTTCCGCGCGGCGCTGGCCGAGGCCATCGCCTCGCTGCCCGAGCGCGAGCGGCTGGTCATGTCGCTCTACTACGACGAGGAGCTCAACCTGCGCGAGATCGGAGAGGTGCTGGGCGTGAGCGAGTCGCGCGTGTGCCAGATCCATGGCCAGGCCCTGGTGCGGCTGCGCGCGCGCATGGCGGACTGGAGGCGGAAGGACTGACGGCGGTCGAGGAGGGCGAGCCTTGGACAAGAACATGAAGATCCTCATCGTGGACGACTTCTCCACGATGCGGCGCATCATCAAGAACCTGCTGCGCGAGCTCGGGTTCAACAACACGCACGAGGCCGACGACGGCAGCACGGCCCTGCCCATGCTCCAGAACGGCGATTTCGATTTCCTGATCACCGACTGGAACATGCCGGGCATGACGGGCCTCGATCTGCTCAAGGCGGTGCGGGCCGACCCCAAGCTCAAGGACCTGCCGGTGCTGATGGTCACGGCCGAGGCCAAGCGCGACCAGATCATCGAGGCCGCGCAGGCGGGGGTCAACGGCTACATCGTCAAGCCATTCACGGCGCAGACCCTCAAGGAGAAGATCGAGCGCATCTTCGAGCGCCTGGGCGCCACCGCCCAGGGCTGAGAGGGGCGCCGCGGTACAGCAGGAAGGGGACGGCAGTGGATGAGAAGAACGAGAACGAGGAGCGGGCCTGGCTCGAGCAGGCGCGCACGCTGGTCGCGCAGCTCGAGGCGGGCGAGAGCGAGGCGGCGCGCGCCACGCTCGACGAGCTCACGCGCATGCGCGAGTCGGACCTGTTCCGCGAGCTCGGCAAGCTCACGCGCGAGCTCCACGAGGCCCTCAAGGGCTTCCGGATCGACGCGCGCATCGCCGAGGTCGCCGAGAAGGACATCCCGGACGCCAAGGAGCGGCTCAACTACGTCATCGCCAAGACCGAGGAGGCGGCGCACCGCACCCTGGACCTCGTCGAGGGGAGCCTGCCCGTGGCCGAGCGCCTCGCCAGCGAGGGCGCGCGGCTCGCGGCGGACTGGGCGCGCTTCCGCGCGCGCGAGATGGACGTCGAGTCCTTCCGGGCGATGGCGCGCGCCCTCGACGGCTTCCTGCCGCGGGTGGCGGAGGACGCCGAGACCCTGCGCAGGCGCCTGACGGAGGTGCTCATGGCGCAGGACTACCAGGACCTCACGGGCCAGGTCATCCGCAAGGTCATCGCCCTGGTCCAGGAGGTGGAGCAGAACCTGGTCGAGCTGGTGCGCATCTCGGGCCAGCGTCTCGCCGCGGACGAGGGGCGGGCTGCGGGGCCGAAGAAGGGCAACGGGGACGGGCGCGACATCGCCGCGAGCGGGCCGCACGTGCCGGGCGCCGACCGCGCCGACGTGGTCAGCGGCCAGGACGAGGTGGACGAGCTGCTCGCGAGCCTCGGTTTCTGAGCGGGAGGGGAGGACGATGGCGATCGCGGCCGACGACGACATCCTGCAGGACTTCCTGGTGGAGGCGGGCGAGCTGCTCGAGCAGCTCGACGAGCAGCTCGTGGAGCTCGAGTCGCGGCCCGACGATCCGGAGCTGCTCAACGCCATCTTCCGCGCCTTCCACACGGTCAAGGGCGGGGCCGGCTTCCTGGGGCTGGAGCCCATGGTGGAGCTCTGCCACCGCACCGAGGACGTGTTCAACGTGCTGCGCCAGGGCGAGCGCCGCGTCGACGCCGAGCTCATGGACACCGTGCTCAAGGCGCTCGACGGCGTCAACGAGATGTTCGCGCGCGTGAAGGCGGGCGAGGAGCCGGAGCCGGCGGATCCCGCGCTGCTGGAGGCGCTGGTGGCCCTCGCCCAGCCGGCGGGCGGCGCCGACGCCGCGGAGGCCACTCCGGAAAGCGCCGCGGCCGGCGCGGGGCAGGAGGGCACCGCGGCGCAGACGCCCGAGGCGGCAGCAGGTCCCGAGCCGGCTCCGCAGGAGCAAGGGGTTGCGAGGGACGAGGGCAAGGGCGGCGACGGCGACGAGATCACGGACGAGGAGTTCGAGGCCCTCCTCGACGAGCTCCAGGGCCGGAAGGCGGGCGCGGCGCCGCAGGCCGCGGC
>WFOW01000089.1 GCA_015487895.1 Gammaproteobacteria bacterium
GCTCGGCGCCCACTGCTTCACCGCCTTCGGCAGCGCCGTCGCCAAGGACGTCCCGCCCTACGTGACGGTGGGCGGGCATCCGGCGCGCCCGCACGGCATCAACGCCGAGGGGCTGCGCCGGCGCGGCTTCGCGCCCGATGCCATCCGCGCCATCCGCGAGGCCTACCGGGTGCTCTACCGCTCGGGGCTGCGCCGTGAGGAGGCGACCGAGCGCATCGCCGGCATGGCCGCCGGACACCCGGAGCTCGAGCCGCTCGTCGCCTTCCTGCGCGTGCGCGGCCGCGGCCTCGTGCGCTGAGGGCCGGCCGGTGCGCGTCGCCCTGGTCGCGGGCGAGGCCTCGGGCGACCGCCTCGGTGCGGGGCTCGTGCGGGCGCTCCGCGAGCGCGTCCCGCAGGCGCGCTTCCTCGGCGTGGGCGGGCCGCTGATGGCCGCCGAGGGCGTGGAGCTCCTGGCCCCGGCCGAGGCGCTCTCCGTGATGGGGCTGGCCGAGGTGCTCGCCCACCTGCCGCGCCTGTGGCGCCTGCGCGCGCGCCTGCGGCGGGCGCTGCTCGCCGCGCGGCCGGACGTCCTCGTCGGTATCGACTCGCCGGACTTCAATCTGGGCCTGGAGCGCGCCCTGCGCCGCGCCGGAGTGCCCACGGTGCACTACGTGAGCCCCTCGGTATGGGCCTGGCGCGAGGGGCGCGTGCGCACCGTCGCCCGCGCGGCCGACCGTGTGCTCACGCTCTTCGACTTCGAGGAGGACTTCTACCGCCGCCACGGCGTTCCGGCCACCTTCGTCGGACACCCCTTGGCCGATCTCCTGCCGCAGACGCCGGACCGGGCCGCGGCGCGCGCCGCCCTCGGGCTGCCCGCGCAGGGGACGGTGGTGGCGGTGCTCCCGGGCAGCCGCCGCGGCGAGGTGGCGCGCCTCGGCCCGCCCTTCGCCGGCACCGTCGCCTGGCTCGCGGCGCGGCGGCCCGCGCTGCGCTTCGTCGCTCCGATGGCGGGCGAGGCCGTCGAGGCGCTCTGGCGCACGGCCCTCGCGCGGGAAGCCCCGCAGGTGCCCGTCACCACCGTGCGGGGCCGCGCGCATGAGGCGCTCGCGGCGGCCGACGTCGCGCTGGTGGCGAGCGGCACGGCGACCCTGGAGGCGCTCTTGCTGAAGCGCCCCATGGTGGTAGCCTATCGGCTGTCGCCGCCGACCTATGCCGTGCTGCGGCGGCTCGTCCGCGTCGAGCGCTACGCCTTGCCCAACCTGCTGGCAGGGGCCGATCTGGTGCCGGAGCTGATCCAGGATGCCGCCACCCCCGAGCGCCTCGGCGCCGAGGTGCTGGGCTGGCTCGAGGCGCCGGAGCGCCGCCGGCGCCTCGAGGCGGCCTTCGGCGCCATCCACCACCGCTTGCGCCGCGACGCCGACCGCCGCGCGGCCGAGGCCGTGCTCGAGGTCGCGCGGAGGGCGCGGGCGTGAGCGGGCAGGGCACCCTCGACTTCGCCTGCGGCCGCGTGGCCGGCGTGGACGAGGCGGGCCGCGGCCCCCTGGCCGGACCCGTGGTGGCGGCGGCGGTCATCCTCGACCCGGCGCGCCCGATCGAGGGCCTGGCCGACTCCAAGCGGCTCGCGCCCGGCATGCGCGAGCGCCTCGCGGCGCTCATCCGCGCGCGTGCGCTGGCCTGGGGCGTGGGGCGGGCCGGGGTGGACGAGATCGACCGCCACAACGTCCTCCAGGCGACGCTGCTCGCCATGGCGCGCGCGGTGGCGGCGCTGCGGCCGCCGCCGGACTACGCGCTGGTGGACGGCGACCGCTGGCCGCCGCTTCCCTGCCCGGGCGAGACGGTGGTGGGCGGCGACGCCCGCGAGCCGGCGATCGCCGCCGCCTCCATCCTCGCCAAGACCGTGCGCGACGCCGAGATGGTCGCGCTCGACCGCCGCTTCCCGGGCTACGGCTTCGCCGCCCACAAGGGCTACGCGACGCCGGCGCACCTGGAGGCCCTGCGCCGCCTCGGGCCGTGCCCCGCGCACCGGCGCAGCTTCGCCCCGGTGCGCGCGCTGCTGGAGGCGACGGCGTGAGCGGCTTCGTCCACCTGCACCTCCACACCGAGTACTCGCTGGTCGACGGCATCGTGCGGGTGCCGGAGCTCGTGCGAACGGTGCGCGCGCACGGCATGGGGGCCTGCGCGGTCACGGACCAGTCCAACCTCTTCGCGCTGGTCAAGTTCTACCGCGCCGCCGAGCGCGAGGGCATCAAGCCGGTGGCCGGCGCGGACCTGTGGGTCGCCGACGGCGAGGAGGGCACGCCCTTCCGGCTGGTGGCGCTGTGCATGGACCGCACCGGCTACCGCAACCTGACCGAGCTCGTCTCGCGCAGCTATCTCGAGGGGCAGGGGCGCGGACGGCCCACGGTGATGCGTGCCTGGCTCGAGGAGGCGGGCGCGGGGCTCATCCTGCTCGCCGGCCGCGAGAGCGACCTCGGCCGCGCGCTGCTCGCCGGCCGCGAGGACCAGGCGCGCGCGCGCCTCGAGCGCTGGGCCCGCGGCTTCCCCGACCGCTTCTACGTCGAGCTCGTGCGCACCGGCCGCGAGGGCGAGGCCGTCTACGGGGAGGCCGCGCTGCACCTGGCCGCGCATGCGGGCGTCGGGGTCGTCGCCACCAACGACGTGCGCTTCCTGCGCCCGGAGGACTACGAGGCGCACGAGGCGCGCGTGTGCATCCACCAGGGACGCACCCTGGACGACCCGCGGCGCCCGCGCGAGCACAGCCCCGAGCAGTACCTGCGCACCCCGCAGGAGATGGCCGAGCGCTTCGCCGACGTGCCCGAGGCGCTGGAGAACAGCGTCGAGATCGCGCGCCGCTGCAATCTCGAGCTGCGCTTCGGCAAGACCTTTCTTCCGGCCTTCCCGGTCCCCGAGGGCGAGACCGTCGCCAGCCACCTGCGCAAGGAGGCGGCGGCGGGCCTCGAGCGCCGGCTCGCCGAGCGCTTCGGCGAGGAGGGCGCACGGGACGCCGAGCGCCGCCGTCCCTACGAGGAGCGCCTCGCCACGGAGCTCGAGGTCATCGAGCGCATGGGCTTTCCGGGCTACTTCCTGATCGTGGCCGATTTCATCCGCTGGGCCCGGGAGCACGGCGTGCCGGTGGGGCCCGGGCGCGGCTCGGGCGCCGGCTCGCTGGTTGCCTATGCCCTCGGCATCACCGACCTCGACCCGATCGAATACGACCTGCTCTTCGAGCGCTTTCTGAACCCGGAGCGCGTCTCCATGCCGGACTTCGACGTCGACTTCTGCATGGAGGGGCGCGACCGTGTGATCGAGTACGTCGCCGAGCGCTACGGGCGCGAGCGCGTGTGCCAGATCATCACCTACGGCTCCATGGCGGCGCGCGCCGTGGTGCGCGACGTCGGCCGCGTGCTCGGCCATCCCTACGGCTTCGTCGACCGCATCGCCAAGCTCATCCCGGGCGAGATCGGCATGACGCTCGATCGCGCCCTCGAGGAGGAGCCGGAGCTCCGCCGCCTGTACGAGGAGGACGAGGCGGTGCGGGCCATCCTCGACCTCTCGCGTCGCCTCGAGGGCATCGCGCGCAACCCGGGCAAGCACGCCGGTGGCGTGGTCATCGCCCCGGGGCCGCTCACGGAGTTCACGCCGCTCTACTGCGAGGAGGACGGCAGCGGGGTCGTCACCCAGTTCGACAAGGACGACGTCGAGGCCATCGGGCTGGTCAAGTTCGACTTCCTCGGGCTGAAGACGCTCACCGTCATCGACCGCGCCCTCGCCATGGTCAACGCGCGCCGCGCCGCCCAAGGCGAGCCGCCGGTGGACATCCGCGCCATTCCCCTCGACGACCCGGCCACCTTCGCCCTGCTGCGCCGCTGCGCCACGACGGCGGTCTTCCAGCTCGAGTCCTCGGGCATGAAGGACCTGATCCGCAGGCTCCAGCCCGACAGCTTCGAGGACATCGTCGCCCTGGTGGCGCTGTTCCGGCCGGGGCCCCTGCAGTCGGGGATGGTCGACGACTTCATCGCCCGCAAGCACGGCCAGGCGCGGGTGGAGTACCCGCACCCGGCGCTCGAGCCCATCCTCCGCCCGACCTACGGCGTGATCCTGTACCAGGAGCAGGTGATGCAGATCGCGCAGGTGCTCGCCGGCTACACGCTCGGCGGGGCCGACCTGCTGCGCCGCGCCATGGGCAAGAAGAAGCCCGAGGAGATGGCGCGCCAGCGCGAGACCTTCGTGCGCGGGGCCGTGGAGCGCGGCGTGGAGGAGGGGCTGGCGAGCTACATCTTCGACCTCATGGAGAAGTTCGCCGGCTACGGCTTCAACAAGTCGCACAGCGCCGCCTACGCCCTGATCGCCTACCGGACCGCCTGGCTCAAGGCGCACTATCCGGCCGAGTTCATGGCCGCCGTGCTGTCGGCGGACATGGACCACACGGACAAGGTGGTGGGGCTCATCGACGAGTGCCGCGCCCTCGGCCTCGAGGTCCTGCCGCCCGACGTCAACGCCTCGGACTACGCATTCACCGTGCGCGACGAGCGCACCATCCTCTATGGCCTCGGCGCCATCAAGGGGGTGGGGCGCTCGGCCATCGACTGCCTGCTGTCCGCGCGCCGCGCGGGCGGGCCCTTCCGCGACCTGCACGATCTCTGCCGGCGCGTGGACCTGCGGCGCCTCAACCGCCGCGCGCTCGAGGCGCTCATCCGCGCGGGCGCGTGCGACGCCCTCGGCCCCAACCGCGCGACCCTGATGGCGCGCCTGCCGGCGGCGCTCGCCGCCGCCGAGCAGCAGGGGCGCGACGCCGACACGGGGCAGGACGACCTCTTCGGCGGGGTGGCCGCGGCGCCGCCGGCGGCCGAGGTGGAGGTGGAGGAGTGGGAGGAGGACGAGCGTCTCGCCGGCGAGAAGGAGACGCTGGGCCTCTACCTGACGGGGCATCCCTACGCGCGCTACGAGGCCGAGCTGGCGCCGCTGGTGAGCGCCCGGCTCGCCGACCTCGCCGCTCCGGGGGGCGGACGCGAGGAGCGCGTGCGCGTGGCGGGGCTGGTCGTGCGCCTGCGCGAGCGCAAGACCCAGCGCGGCGGGCGCATGGCCTTCGTGCTGCTCGACGACCGCAGCGGGCGCATCGAGGTGCGCCTCTTCGACGAGGTGCTCGAGCGCGCCCGCGGGAAGATCGCCCGCGACCGCGTGGTGGTGGTGGAGGGCACGCTCGGCCGCGACGACTACGCCGAGGCGCCGCGCGTGACGGCCGACGCCGTCTACACGGTGGAGGAGGCGCGCGAGCGGATGGCGCGCCGCCTCGAGATCCGCGTGGACGCCGCGCGCGCCGGCAACGGCTTCGCCGGTGCGCTGGAGAAGGCGCTCGGCCCCTTCCGGCGCGGGCCGTGCGAGGTGTGGATCGACTATCTGGGGCACGGCGCGCGCGCGCGCCTGCCGCTCGGCGAGGAGTGGCGGGTGCGCCCGAGCGAGGCGCTGCTCGCCGAGCTGCGGGCGCTGGTGGGCGAGGACGCCGTGCGCGTGGTCTACGGCTGAGGGGCCGGAAAGGGGGAGAGCGATGAGCGCGGAGCCGACCAAGATCCTGCTCGACGAGAACGAGATCCCGGAGCGGTGGTACAACGTGGCGGCCGACCTGCCGAGCCCGCTGCCCCCGCCCCTCGGCCCGGACGGCAAGCCCGTCGGGCCCGACGCGCTGGCCGCGATCTTCCCGCCGGCGCTGATCGAGCAGGAGGTGAGCACCGAGCGCTGGATCGCGATTCCGGAGGCGGTGCGCGAGGTCTACCGCCTGTGGCGGCCGACGCCGCTCTACCGCGCCCGCCGCCTCGAGCAGGCCCTCGGCACCCCGGCGCGCATCTACTACAAGTACGAGGGCGTGAGCCCCGCGGGCTCGCACAAGCCCAACACGGCGGTGGCCCAGGCCTGGTACAACCGCGAGGCGGGCATCCGCCGCCTCACCACCGAGACCGGCGCCGGGCAGTGGGGCTCGGCGCTCGCGCTCGCCGGCCAGCTCTTCGGGCTCGACGTGCGCGTCTACATGGTGCGCGTGAGCTACGAGCAGAAGCCCTTCCGCCGCTCCATGATCCAGACCTGGGGCGCGGAGGTGCTGCCGAGCCCCACCGACCTCACCGAGGCGGGGCGCAGGGTGCGCGCCGAGGACCCGGACTCGCCGGGCTCGCTCGGCATCGCCATCTCGGAGGCCGTGGAGGAGGCGGCCTCGCGCGAGGACACCAACTACGCCCTCGGCTCGGTGCTCAACCACGTGCTGCTGCACCAGACCGTGATCGGCCTCGAGGCGAAGCGCCAGCTCGAGAAGGTGGGCGAGTATCCGGACATGGTCTTCGCCCCCTGCGGCGGCGGCTCCAACTTCGGCGGCATCGCCTTTCCCTTCTACGCCGACAAGGCGGCGGGGCGCGAGGTGCGGCTGGTGGCGGTGGAGCCCGAGTCCTGCCCGACGCTGACGCGCGGGCGCTATGCCTACGACTACGGCGACACCGTGGGGCTGACGCCGCTGCTGCCCATGTACACCCTCGGCCACGACTTCGTGCCCCCGGGCATCCACGCCGGCGGCCTGCGCTATCACGGCGACGCGCCCCTGGTCTGCCACCTCTACCGCGAGGGGCTGCTCGAGGCGGTGGCCGTCCCGCAGGTGGCCACCTTCGAGGCCGGGGTGCTGTTCGCGCGCACCGAGGGCATCATCCCGGCGCCGGAGTCGAACCACGCCATCCGCGCCATGGTGGACGAGGCCCTGCGCTGCCGCGAGCGCGGCGAGCCCAAGGTGCTGCTGTTCAACCTCTCGGGGCACGGGCACTTCGACATGGCCGCCTACGACCGCTACTTCAACGGCGAGCTCGAGGACTTCGCCTATCCGGAGGAGGCCATCGAGGCGGCGCTGGCGCGCCTGCCGCAGGTGGCGGCGGGCTGAGGGCGGGGCGGGCTTGCCGGGCGGTGCCGCGCGGTCTAGCCTAGCGTGGCCATGAACC
>WFOW01000090.1 GCA_015487895.1 Gammaproteobacteria bacterium
ACCTCCACGAACTGCCGCTCGACGATGGCGCGCGCCGTCCCGCCGTCGAGGGGGCGGTTGAAGGCGATGATGCCGCCGAAGGCGGAGGTGGGGTCGGTCGCGTAGGCGCGCGCGTAGGCCTCGCCGATGCCGTCGGCGACCGCCACGCCGCAGGGGTTGGCGTGCTTGACGATGACGCAGGCGGGCCGGTCGAACTGGCGCACGCACTCGAGGGCGGCGTCGGCGTCGGCGACGTTGTTGAAGGACAGGGGCTTGCCCTGGAGCTGGACCGCCGTGGCCACGCTCGCCCCCGCGAAGCCCGGCTCGCGGTAGAAGGCGGCGCGCTGGTGTGGGTTCTCGCCGTAGCGCATGTCGCCGGCCTTCTCGAGCTGGAGCGTGAGCCAGGGCGGGAAGGGCGCGGGCGCGTCCCCGCCGCCGAGGCGCGCGCCCAGCCAGGCGGCGATGGCGCCGTCGTAGCGCGCGGTGTGGGCGAAGGCGCGCGCGGCGAGCTCGCGCCGCAGGGCGAGCCCCGTGCCCCCCTCGCGGGCGAGGGCCTCGAGCACGCGCGCGTAGTCCGACGGCTCCACCACCACCGTGACCCAGGCGTGGTTCTTGGCCGCGGCGCGGATCATGGCGGGCCCGCCGACGTCGATCTGCTCGACGGCCTCCTCCAGCGGGCAGCCCTCGCGCGCGGCGGTCGCCTCGAAGGGGTAGAGGTTGACGGCGACGAGGTCGATGGGGTGGATGCCGTGCTCGCACATGGCCTCGTCGTCGCGGTCGCGGCGCGCGAGGATGCCGCCGTGGACGCGCGGGTGCAGCGTCTTGACACGCCCGTCCATGATCTCGGGAAAGCCCGTGTAGGCCGAGACCTCCGTGACGGGCACGCCGGCCTCGGCGAGCAGCCGCGCCGTGCCGCCGGTGGAGAGGATCTCGACGCCGCGCGCGGCGAGGGCGCGCGCGAAGTCGGCGACACCGCTCTTGTCGGAGACGCTGATCAGGGCGCGGCGGACGGGTACGACGTCGGGCGCGGACATCGTGGGCATCGTGCTCGCTCGGCTCGGGAAGGCGCCGATGCTAGCCCGCGGGCGGGCGCGGGGCAAGGGCGTATCCGCCCGGCCCTGCGCTAGAGCAGGCCGTGGGCGCGCAGCTTGCGGCGCAGGGTGGCGCGGCTGATGCCGAGGATCTCGGCGGCCCGTGTCTGGTTGCCGCGCGCCTCGCGCATCACCACCTCGAGCAGGGGCGCCTCGACCTCCCGCATGACCATGTCGTAGAGGCCGCCCGGGTCCTCGCCGTCGAGGCTCGCGAAGTAGCGCTCGAGCGCCGTGCGCACGCAGGCGCGCAGCGGCTGGCGGCGCCGCTCGCGCCGGCCGGCCGCCCCCGGTGGAGTGCCCGTGGCGCGCGCGTTCACGCCGCCCGCTCCCCCGGGGCCTCCGCGAGCAGGCAGGCACGCACGAGCGCGAGCTGGGCCTCGGGCGTCGCCGCGCGGTTGATGCGCGCGCGCCAGGCGGCGGCCTGCGGCCGGCCGGCCAGGTACCAGCCGAGGTGCTTGCGCGCCACGCGCACGCCGTGCTCGCGCCCGTGCAGCGCGTAGAGCCCCTCGAGGTGCTCGGCCACCACCGCCAGCACCTCCTCCGGACCCGGCGGCGGCACGCGCGCGCCGCGCTCGAGCCAGGCGTCGATCTCGCGGAAGATCCACGGCCGGCCGCGCGCGGCGCGGCCCACCATGACGGCGTCGGCGCCGGTGGCGGCGAGCACGGCCGCGGCCTTCTCCGGCCCGTCGATGTCGCCGTTGGCGACCACCGGGATCGAGACCGCTGCCTTGATGGCGGCGATGGTCTCGTACTCGGCCTCGCCGGCGAAGCGGTCGGCGCGCGTGCGCCCGTGCACGGCGAGCGCGCAAACGCCCGCCGCCTCGGCGATGCGGGCGATGCGCACGCCGTTGCGGTGGGCGCGGTCCCAGCCGGTGCGCATCTTGAGCGTCACCGGCACGTCCACGGCCCGCACCACCGCCTCGAGGATGCGCGCCACCAGGGGCTCGTCGCGCAGCAGGGCCGAGCCCGCCGCCTTGCGGCAGACCTTCTTCGCCGGGCAGCCCATGTTGATGTCCACGATCTGGGCGCCGAGGTCGGCCTGGCGGCGCGCCGCCTCGGCCATGCGCCCGGGGTCGTTGCCGACGATCTGCACCGCGCGCGGCGGCGGGTCGCCTGCGATGTCGAGCCGCGCGCGCGTCTTCGCCGTCGCCCACAGGGTGGTGTCGGCGGTCACCATCTCCGCCGGGGCGAGCGCCGCGCCGTAGCGCCGGCAGATGCGGCGGAAGGTGCGATCGGTCACGCCCGCCATGGGGGCGAGGAGGACGCGGCTGCCGAGCTCGTGGGGACCGATCCGCATGGGCCTCGCGCGCTGCCGGTGCCGGGGGCCGGGACGGCGAATCTTACTCCCGCCGCGGCCGGCGTTTCCAGGACACAGGGAGCATGCCGGCGCGCGCCGTGCCGGGGTTGGGCCTTGCCTTTTGCGCGCTATGCGTCGCCTGCGGGTGCCGGAGCCGGCGTGGTC
>WFOW01000091.1 GCA_015487895.1 Gammaproteobacteria bacterium
CGGGAAGGCCGCGCTGGCGGGCGCGGCCTTCCCGCTCGCCTTCGCCCCCTTCGGCTGGTGGCCGCTCGCGGTGCTGGCGCCGGCCGTGCTGTTCCGGCTGCTCGCCGCGCCGCTCGCGCCGCGGCGCGCCTTCGCCCTCGGCTGGGCCTTCGGCCTCGGCGCCTTCGGCGTGGGCGTCTCCTGGGTCTACGTCAGCCTGCACGACTACGGCGGCGCGCCGGCGCCGCTCGCGGCCTTTCTGACCCTCGTGTTCGTCGCCGGCCTCGCGCTGCTTCCGGGGCTCCTCGGCTGGGGCGTGGCGCGGCTCGCCCCGCCCGGGGCCGCGCGCGCGCTGCTGTCGCTGCCGGCGGCCTGGGCGCTGCTCGAGTGGGTGCGCGGCTGGCTGCTCACGGGCTTTCCCTGGCTGCTGCTCGCCCATGCCATGACCGACGCCCCGCTCGCGGGGCTCGCGCCCGTGCTCGGCCAGCACGGGGTGGGGCTCGCCGCCGCCTGGCTGGCGGGCCTTCTTGCCTGGGCCGCCGGGGCGCCGCGCCGGCGCGCCGCCGCGGCCGCGGCGGGGCTCGCGCTGGTGCTGGGCGCGGGCGCGCTCGCCGCGCGCATCGAGTGGACGCGCCCTGCCGGGGAGCCGGTGGCGGTGGCGCTGGTGCAGGGCAACGTCTCGCAGCGGCGCAAGTGGCTGCCGGCCGAGCGCGCGCGCACGCTGGCCCTCTACCGCGAGCTCACGCTGGCGGAGGCGGGCAGGGCGCGCCTCGTCGTCTGGCCCGAGAGCGCCATACCGGCCTTCGCCGACCAGGCGCGCGGCTATCTGGACGACCTCGCCGCGCGGCTCGCGCCCGCCGGCACCGCGCTCGTGACCGGCATCCTCCACCGCGACCGGCGCACGGGCGTCTACCACAACAGCATCCTCGCGGTGGGCTCCGGCGGCCTCTACCACAAGCGCCACCTCGTCCCCTTCGGCGAGGTCCTGCCGCTGCGCGGGCTGCTCGGGCGCGCGGCGAACCTGCTCAACGTCCCCTACGCCGACTTCACGCCCGGCCCGCCGATGCAGCCGCCCCTGCACGCCGGCGGCCTGCGGCTCGGGGCCACGGTCTGCTACGAGATCGCCTTCCCGGCGCTGGTGCGCTCGGCGCTGCCGGAGGCCGGCGTGCTGGTCAACGTGAGCAACGACGGCTGGTTCGGCGGCTCGCTCGCCCCGCACCAGCACCTGCAGATCGCCCGCCTGCGCGCGCTCGAGACCGGCCGGCCGCTGCTGCGCGCGACCAACACCGGCATCACGGCCGTGATCGACGCCCGCGGCCGCCTGCGGGCGCGCGCGCCCCAGTTCGAGGTCGCCGTGGCGCGCGCGCGGGTCGCCCCGCGCGCCGGCGCCACGCCCTACGTGCGCTGGGGCGACGCCCCCGCGCTCGCCCTCGCCGGGGCCGCCCTCGCCCTCGGGGCGCTTGCGCTTCGCGGGCTTGGCCCACGTGGCCCGGGGGCCCCGGTTCCCTGACGGTCCGTCGACCGGCTCCCGCGGCCCTCGGCCCGGGCGCGCCGTCCCGCGGCCGTCCCCGGCCGCGGGCAAGCCCTGGAAAATCGGATTTTCCAAGGCTTCCCGAATCTTCGGGCTTCTTGTTTGATTTCGTCCGGGACGGCCGTTAAGCTTGCGCGCGGCTTCCGCTCGGGAGGAGAGGCATGCGTCGTCCGCTGGTCGCAGGCAACTGGAAGATGAACGGCTCGCGCGAGCGCGTGCGGGCGCTCGTGAACGGGATCCAGGCGGGCATCGGCTCGGTCGAGCGCGCCGAGGTCGCGGTGTGCCCGCCCTTCGTCTACATCCCGCAGGTGGCGGAGCTGCTCGCCGGAAGCCCCATCGCCCTCGGCGCCCAGAACGTCTGCGACCACGCCGAGGAGGGCGCCTACACGGGCGAGATCGCGGGCTCCATGCTCGCCGAGCTCGGCTGCCGCTACGTGATCGTGGGCCACTCCGAGCGGCGCAACCTCTACGGCGAAAGCGACGAGCTCGTGGCCCGCCGCTTCGCCGCTGCCCGCAAGGCGGGGCTCGTGCCGATCCTGTGCGTGGGCGAGCTGCTCGAGGAGCGCGAGCGCGGCGAGACCGAGGCCGTGGTGGCGCGCCAGCTCGACGCCGTGCTGGCGCTCGAGGGCGCGGCGGCCTTCCGCGACGCCGTGATCGCCTACGAGCCCGTCTGGGCGATCGGCACCGGCCGCACCGCCACGCCGGAGCAGGCCCAGGAGGTGCACGCCTTCATCCGCGCCCGCCTGGCCGTGCACGATCCGGGCGTGGCCGAGGCCGCGCGTATCCTGTACGGAGGCAGCGTCAAGGGCTCGAACGCCGCCGACCTCTTCGCCCAGCCCGACATCGACGGCGGGCTCATCGGCGGCGCCTCGCTCAAGGCCGACGAGTTCCTCACCATCTGCCGGGCGGCCTGAGGCCGCCGGGAGCGGCTTGAAGTGCTCGAGAGCGTCCTGCTGGTCGTCCACGTGCTGCTGTCGGTGGCCCTGATCGGGCTCGTCCTGATCCAGCACGGCCGCGGCGCCGACGTCGGCGCCGCCTTCGGCGCAGGCGCCTCGGGCACCGTGTTCGGCGCGCGCGGCTCGGCCTCCTTCCTCACGCGCACGACGGCCGTGCTCGCGACGCTGTTCTTCCTGACCAGCCTCACGCTCGCCTACCTCTCGGCGCACCGCGCCGAGCCGGCGAGCGTGCTGGAGAAGACGGCGCCCGCCGCGCCGGCCCCCAAGCCCGCGCCGGAGGAGGAGGTCCCGCAGGACCTGCCGCCCGTGCCGCCGGCGGGAGATGCGGGGGAGCAGGCGCCCGCGGGCGGCGCCCCCGCGGACGTGCCGGCCGACGTCCCCGCGGCGCCGACGGGCGAAGGGGGCTCCTAGGCCGGTCGCCGGGGCCTTGGCGCACGGCCGCAGATGCCCGAAAATTGGGGGCCTGCAGGACACCTTGCCGAAGTGGTGGAACTGGTAGACACGCCGTCTTGAGGGGGCGGTGGCGAAAGCCGTGTGGGTTCGAATCCCACCTTCGGCACCAACGCGACAGAAGGAAAGGGCGCCTTGCGGCGCCCTTTTCTCGTTCTTTGCAGGCCTGACCGCGTGGATCCCGCGTCTGCGGGAGCTGGCAGGCAGGCCGGTGGGCGGCACGCCGGTGCGTGCCTGCCGTGCCTTTCCTTCCTATCTAGAGCGCCGTGCCGAAGCCGGGATCCACGGCGCCGGGGGGCGGCTCCAGGCCCGCCAGGCGGCAGCCCTGGGTGATGGGCCCGCCGGGGAAGAGGGTGCGCAGGTAGCGCATGCCGCCCTTCAGGTGGAAGTGCTCCTCGAGCGCGTCGGTCAGCGGCCGCACGCGCCAGGCCTCGTGGCGCGCGTACCACTTCTGCAGCGCGCGGATCAGCTCCCAGTGGTCCGGCCCGAGCTCGAGCCCCTCGGCCCGGGCCATCTCCTCGGCGCGGCTGCGGGTCCAGCCCGCGGGGGCGTTCGGGAAGTCGGGGTCCGCGGGCGGCGGAGCCTCGGGCAGCCCCTCGCCCATCATCTCGCTGGCAGGGATCTCGGCCATGGCGGTCCTCCTCCTTCGGCGGCTGCCGAAAACTGACCGGAACGGGAAAGCCGTACATACCCTATAGACCTCCCGGGCCCTTCCCGCAAGCTTCGAACATTCGGATGTAGCGGTGCAGTGGGACGAGAGCGAGCCGGCGGCGGAGCGGCTGTTGGGGCACAATGGGGCCGCGCGCACGGAGGAGAGGACGCGACGTATGGGGCTTTCGGGCTGGTGGCGCCGGCGCGGTGCGGCGGGGCGCTCGGGTGTGCGGGCGCGGGCGGTGACGGTGGCGGACGGGGTCACGGTGGTGGACGTCCGCGGGCTGACCTGCCCCGGCTACCTGCTCGCCATCCACGAGGCGGTGGCGGGGCTCGCGCCCGGGACGCGGGCGCGGCTGCTCACGAGCTACCCGCCCTGCGGCGAGGACGTGGCGGCCTGGTGCCGGGCGCGCGGGGTGGCGCTCCTCGGGGTGGCGCAGGGCCCCGACGGCTGGGCGATCGAGATCCGCCGCTAGCGGCCGGCGGGGCGGCCGTAGAGCGCCGCGTAGGCCTCGGGGTCGAGGATCTCGCGGATGTCCACGAAGCTGCCGCTGGGGCGCTCGCGCAGCGCCCTGAGCACGGAGACCACGCGGCGGGCGGCCTCCTCGGGCCCCGGCATGGCGGGCGTGCCCCGCGCGGCGCGCAGGCGCTTGAGCGCCGGGAAGGTCTCGGCGTCGGCCTCCTCGCACAGATGGTCCATCATCGGCGTGTCGACGATGCCGGGGGCGAGCGCCGTGATGTGCGTGTCCGGGAGCTCGTGCGCGTAGAGGCGCGCGAGCATGTTGAGCGCGGCCTTGGACAGCGCATAGCCGCCCCAGCCCTTGTTGCCGAGCACCGCCGCGCCGGAGGAGATCATCACCACCTGCCGCACCGGCCGCCCCCAGCGGTGCAGCCAGTCCATGACCGTCTTGTTGGCCCAGACGTTGACCTCGAAAATCGCGCGCAGGTCCTCGAGCGGGGTCTCGGTCAGATAGCGGATGCGGCCGAGGACGCCGGCGTTGAGCACGACCAGGTCCAGCCGGGGGAGGGCGCCGAGCAGCGCGTCGAGCGCCGGGCCGACGGCGGCGTGGTCGGCGAGGTCGACGCGCGCGTGGCGCAGCCCGTCCACGTCCGAGGGGCGCCGGCTGCAGCCGTGGACCAGCCAGCCCTCGTCGAGCAGCACGCGCGCCAGCCCCCGGCCGAGGCCGGAGCTGGTGCCGGTGACGAACGCGATGGGCGGGGAAGTGTCCATGGCGCGCGCATTATAGGAAACTCTGATCAATCCGCTGCGCGGATTGATCAGCGCTAAGGTGCTTGGCGGCCATTTTGATTTCTCCCTGTATCGCCATGCACTTCCATGTGCATGGGTCATCCCGCGGCCGTCCCTGGCCGCGGGGAAGCCCTGAAAAATGGATTTTCAGGGCTTCCATGGATAGGCGCGCCTCGCCAGGGCGCAGGGTGGGATGTGGCGCGCGTGTGCGCTTATGGGGGCAGAAAAAATAATGAATGCTTATGTCGTTGTTTCCGAAGGGCTTTTGTGCCGTGCGCTTGCTTGACACTGCGCGCGGGCGGCCCGTAGACTGCGCCGAATCGGTGCCAAGGCGACGCCGGCCCATGGCCCCAGGCGGAAAACGTCCAACAACCAGCGCCCGCGGCCCGGGGGAGGAGTGATGCTCGAGAGCTACCTGCCGATCCTGCTCTTCCTGGCGATCGGCGCCGCCTTCGGGGTGATGCCCCTGATGGCGGGCTTCGTCCTCGGGCCGCGCCGCCCCGACCCCGAGAAGCTCTCGCCCTACGAGTGCGGCTTCGAGGCCTTCGAGGACGCGCGGATGAAGTTCGACGTCCGCTACTACCTCGTGGCCATCCTGTTCATCATCTTCGATCTCGAGATCGCCTTCCTCTTCCCCTGGGCGGTGGTGCTCGACCGCATCGGCACCGAGGGCCTGGTGGCCATGGCGATCTTCCTCGGCATCCTGGTGGTGGGCTTCGCCTACGAG
>WFOW01000092.1 GCA_015487895.1 Gammaproteobacteria bacterium
GGCGAGCGCCGCCTCGGCCGCATCGGACGCATCGTGCGCGGGCGCCCCGCCCGCAAGCAGGGTGGATGTGCGGGGCACGCCCGGCTCCGGGCGCTCCGCTGGCGTGCTGCGCGGGGCCGGCGGTGGAGAGGACGGCTCGCGGCCCGCCGGGGCCCGCGCCGGCCCGGGTTCGGGGGCCTCGCGTGGCGCGGATACCCGCTTCGGGGCGGCGGGCGGCTCGCCGCCGGCGGCGCGCAGGGCCGCCGCGGCGCGTGCGAGCGCGAGCTTGAGATCGCCGGGCGGCGGCGCCTCGCCCCGGGCGAGGCGGGCCTCCAGGAACAGCCCCGAGGCGGCGATGGCCGCGGCGAGGCCTTCGGGGCGCGCCAGCGTCGCGGGCACGGGCAGCCGCGCGGCGAGCGCCGCGAGCGGCTCCGTCGTGGGGCTCCTCGGCGCGGGGCCGGCCTCCCGGCCGGCCGGGAGGCCGGCCGCCAGCATCCGCCCCAGCGCCTCGGCGAGCGGCCGCTGGCGCGGCAGGACGACGCGCCAGGCAGAAGGCACCGTCACCGTCTCCGGCGCGCGGCCCGCCCCCGGGGCGGGAGCGCGCACGGGCATCAGCGTGACCGCCGGGCGGGTGGAGGCCACGCGCAGCGTCAGGCGCGCCCCGGGCGTGAGCGGCGCGTGCGTGCGCACCGGCACCTCCGCGGGACCGATCCGCAGCCAGGCCCGTGCCGGCCCCTCGACGCGCGCGACGAGGGCCTCCAGCACCTGGCCCACGCGCCAGGCGGCGACGGCACGCGCGGCCGGCGCGGCGCGCGGGGCCGCGGTGACGGTCAGGACGTTTCCGGGCGCGGAGGATGGCATCGCGATCTCCTCGGCAGGTTTTCGGCACGCAAGCTGCATGCCTGAAGGCGATGCCGCAGGGGCCGAACAGCTGGTGGGTGCGTCGCGAAGGGCGCGTGCGGGGGCCCTTCGTCACCGGGCTGGTGCGGCGCCACCTGCTCCTCGGCCGGATCCGGCCCGACGACGAGGTCAGCCACGACCGCGAGACCTGGGTGCGCGTGGCCGAGGTGCCGGAGCTGATGCCGGACGAGCTGCGCGATCCCGGGCCGGAGGGGGAACGGCTGCTGCGCGCCCGCCTGCGTGCCGACGAGCGCAGCGGCCGCGACCGGCGGCGCGACGGCGCCGCCGGCGGCCGCCGTTCCGGTCGCGACCGTCGCGCCCCCGAGCCTGAGGTGCTGGCGGCGGCGCGCCGCGAGCGTATGCGCACCCTCGAGGCCCGGCGCGCGGCGCGCCCGCGCTACCGCGCGCAGGCGGCGCTCACGGCGGTGCTGGTCGCGCTGGTGCTCGCGGGGCTCGCGCGGCTCGCACCGCGGCCGGCGGCGCCGGCGGCCGACTGCGGCGCGCCGCCGGCGCCCGGCGTGGACTGGACGGGCTGCCTGCTCGAGGGCGTTTCGCTCGCCGGGGCCGAGCTCGCGGGCGCGCGCCTGCGCGAGGCGCGGCTCGCCGGCGCGCGCCTCGGGGGGGCCGACCTGCGCGGGGCCGACCTCGCCTACGCGGACCTCGCGGGCGCGGATCTCCGCGGCGCGCGGCTGGCCGGGGCGCGGCTGACCGGCGCGCGCCTGCGCGGCGCCCGGCTCGAGGCCGCGGACCTGCGCGGTGCGCGCCTCGACTACGCCGACCTCGTGGGCGCCGAGCTCGGGGGCGCCGACCTGCGCGAGGCCGTGCTCGACGAGGCCCTGTGGACCGACGGCACGCGCTGCCGCCGCGGCTCGCGCGGCGCCTGCGCGGCGGCGCCCTGAGCGCGGTCGCGCTCAGGTGTCCTCCTCGCCGAAGGACTCGGTGGTGTAGCGCCAGAGCCGGATCGCCGGCGACCAGCCCTCGGGCGGCAGGCCGGCCTTCGCCTTGAGGTGGCGGAGGAACAGGAGCGGGTCCGGGAGCTGCTCCCACACGGCGGGCAGGAAGGTGCCCCGCCGCCCGTCGAGCTCGAGGATGACGCCGTCCACGCCGGGACGCAGCATCGCCGCCGCCTCGGCCTCGGACGCCGCCGGCGGCAGCGGCTCGGGCGGCCCGAGCACCGAGATCCCGATCGCGAGGCCCTCGAGCTCCTGCGGTGCGAGCGGCGGGAAGCGCGGGTCGCGGAAGGCCGCGGCGTAGGCGTTCTCGGCCACGTCCGCCACCAGCGGGCGGTGCGGCTCCAGGCTGCCTATGCAGCCGCGCAGCCGCCCGCCGCGGTGCAGCGTCACGAAGGCGGCGCCGGGCTCGGCCAGCGGCGGCGGATAGCGGCCCGGTTCGACCGCGAGCGGGCGGCCGTGGGCGAGCCCGTGCTCGATGGAGGCGCGCGCCACCTGGAGCAGGGTGCGCCGCGCCGTGGGGTCGAGCCGCCCTGCGGGCGCCGCCCGCGGCTCAGTGGAAGAGCCAGGCACCATAGCCGACCACCTGGTCGCGCGGGCCCGCGGTGTCGCCGGAGTTGCGCAGGTCCACCGTGTGGGCGTGGAGGCCGTGGCGGCGCGCGGCCCACAGCAGCCCGTTGACCGGGATGCGCCCGCAGGCCTGCTCGTAGCCGATGGCCTCCGGCTGCAGGTTCTCGATCGCGCGTGCCGTCACCGCGTCGATGCGGCGCGCGGTGTCGTAGTCGAGATAGTGGCTGAGGTCGGAGCTGACGACGATGAGCGTCTCGGGCCCGTCCCACAGCCGCTCGATCACCTCGGCCACCTCCTGGGGGGTCGCGTCGCCCGCCACCAGGGGCACGAGCAGGAAGTCGCCCAGCACCGCCTGCAGGAAGGGCAGGTGCACCTCGAGGCTGTGCTCCTGCGCGTGCGCGGCATCCAGCACCTGGACCTGGGGCAGCTCGAGGAGCCCGGCGATCGCCTCGCGGTCCACCGGCACGCGGCCGAAGGGCGTCTCGAACCAGGCGGCTCCGGGCGCGGCGACGCCGCGGAAGGGCACGCGGTGCGAGGGCCCGAGCAGCACCACGCGGCGGATGCGCCCGCGCGCCGGCGCGAGCGCCGCGTAGGCCGTGGCGGCGACCGGGCCGGAGTAGACGTAGCCCGCGTGCGGGGCGATGATCGCCTTGGGCACGGGCGTGCCCTCGGGCAGGCGCGCGGCGGCCTCCGCCAGATAGGCCTCGACCATCGCGCGCAGCTCCTTGGGGTCGGCCGGATAGAACAGCCCCGCCACCGCGGGCGGCCGGATCTCGGACGTGCCCTGGGCCATGGCCGCCGCTCCCTTCCGGGCTCCTGCTGGTGCCTCAGATGGCGGCGCACTGCGGCCCTTTCAAGGCACGGTGCTCGAGCTTGAGAACCGCCGGCAACGCCCGCACATACGGGCGAGAGGCAGCGGCGCCGGGGGCGAGGGCATCATGACCGAGGCCGTGGAGGAGAAGGCCGGGACCGCCGCGCCGGAGCGTTTCGATCCGCGCTACACCGTCCCCACCAGGTACTGGCACCGCCTGGAGGACGGGCGCGTCCAGTGCGACCTGTGCCCGCGCTTCTGCAAGCTGCGCGAGGGGCAGCGGGGGCTGTGCTTCGTGCGCGCCAACCGGGGCGGGCAGGTGGTCCTCACCACCTACGGGCGCTCGAGCGGCTACTGCGTGGATCCCATCGAGAAGAAGCCGCTCAACCATTTCCTGCCGGGCACCCCGGTGCTGTCCTTCGGCACCGCCGGCTGCAACCTCGCCTGCAAGTTCTGCCAGAACTGGGACATCTCCAAGTCGCGCGAGGCCGACACGCTGGCCGACGAGGCCCCGCCGGAGAAGATCGCGCGCGTGGCGAAGGCGCTCGGCTGCCGCAGCGTCGCCTACACCTACAACGATCCCGTCATCTTCCTGGAGTATGCGGTGGACACGGCCAAGGCCTGCCGCGAGCTCGGCATCCGCTCCGTGGCGGTGACCGCCGGCTACATCACCGAGGAGCCGCGCAAGGAGTTCTTCTCCTGGATGGACGCGGCCAACGTGGACCTCAAGGCCTTCACCGAGGACTTCTACTGGAAGGTGACCGGCGGGCACCTGCAGCCGGTGCTCGACACGCTCAAGTACATCCGCCACGAGACGGACGTGTGGCTGGAGATTACGACCCTGCTCATCCCGGGCCTCAACGACTCCGACGAGGAGCTGCACGCCATGGCCGAGTGGGTGGTGAAGGAGCTCGGGCCCGACGTGCCCTGGCACTTCACCGCCTTCCATCCGGACTGGAAGATGCGCGACCGACCGCCCACCCCCCTGCGCACCCTGCTCCGGGCCC
>WFOW01000093.1 GCA_015487895.1 Gammaproteobacteria bacterium
TCGCGCCCCTCGACCAGGCGGCCGAGCTCCTGCTCGGCGAGATCCGCTCGCGCCTGCGCTACCTCGACGAGGTCGGGCTCGGCTACCTCACGCTCGACCGCCAGTCGCGCACGCTCTCCGGCGGCGAGGTGCAGCGCATCAACCTCACCACGGCGCTCGGCGCCTCGCTGGTCAACACGCTCTTCGTGCTCGACGAGCCCACGGTCGGCCTCCACGCGCGCGACACCGCGCGCCTGGTGGGCGTGCTGCGGCGCCTGCGCGCGGCGGGCAACACGCTGGTGGTGGTCGAGCACGACGCGCAGCTCATGCGCGCCGCCGACCGCATCCTCGACCTGGGCCCGGGGCCGGGCGAGCGCGGCGGGCGCATCGTCGCCGCGGGCCCGCCGGAGGCGGTGGCGGCGGCCGGCACCCCCACCGGCCGCTACCTCTCGGGGCGCCTGCGGCCGTGGCGCGCGCGCCGGCGCCGGCCGCCGGACCGCGCCACGCGCTGGCTCGAGGTGCGCGGCGCCCGCGCCCACAACCTCAAGGGCATCGACGTCGCCCTGCCGCTCAACCGCCTCGTGTGCGTCACGGGCGTGTCGGGCTCGGGCAAGTCCACGCTCGTCGAGACGGTGCTGCACCGGGCCCTGCGCCGGCGCCTCGGCCTGGGCGGCGAGGCGCCGGGGCCGCACCGGAGCCTGCGCGGCCACCGGCACGTGGCGGACGTGGTGCTGGTGGACCAGTCGCCCATCGGGCGCACCGCGCGCGCCTGCCCGGCGAGCTACGTCGGCGCCTGGGATGCGATCCGGCGGCGCTTCGCCGCCGCGCCGCGCGCGCGCGAGCGCGGCTACACGCCCGGCACCTTCAGCTTCAACGCCGGCGACGGCCGCTGCCCCGCCTGCAAGGGCTCGGGCTTCGAGCACGTCGAGATGCAGTTCCTCGCCGACGTCTACCTGCGCTGCCCCGAGTGCGACGGGCGCCGCTACCGCCCCGAGGTGCTGGAGGTCGTGCTCGAGCCCGCCCCGGGCTGCGGCCTGCCTCCGGCCTCGGTCGCCGACGTGCTCGACATGACGGTGGAGGAGGCGGCGGCCTTCTTCGCGGGCGACGCCGAGGTGCTGGCCGCCCTCGAGCCGCTGCGCGCCGTCGGGCTGGGCTATCTCCGCCTCGGCCAGCCCGTGCCCACGCTCTCGGGGGGCGAGGCCCAGCGCCTGAAGCTCGCCGGCCACCTGGCGAAGGCGCGGGCGCCGCGCGCCGGCGCGCCCGCGGGCGGCACGCTGCTGCTGCTCGACGAGCCCACCACGGGCCTGCACCCGGCCGACGTCGAGGTGCTGCTGCGCGCGCTCGAGCGCCTGCTCGAGGCCGGGCACTCGCTCGTCGTCGTGGAGCACAACCTGGACGTGGTCGCCGCCGCCGACTGGATCGTGGACCTCGGCCCGGAGGGCGGCGAGGCGGGCGGCGAGGTGGTGGTGGCCGGCACCGTGGAGGAGGTGGCCGCCTGCGCGGCGAGCCACACCGGCCGTGCCCTGCGCGCGCACCTCGAGGCCGCGGCGGCGGGGGCCGGCTCGGACGGCGGGCGCGCCGCGCCCGCGCCGGCGGCGCCCGGAGCGGAGGGGGAAGCGGGCGCACCGCCCGCGATCCGCGTGCTGCACGCGCGCGAGCACAACCTGCGCGACGTCTCGGTGGACATCCCGCGCGGGCGGCTCGTGGCCGTGACCGGCGTCTCGGGCTCGGGCAAGAGCACGCTCGCCTTCGACATCGTCTTCGCCGAGGGCCAGCGCCGCTACCTCGAGTGCCTCAACGCCTACGCGCGCCAGTTCGTGCAGCCGGCGGCCCGCGCCGACGTCGACGCCGTGCTCGGCATCCCGCCCACGGTGGCGATCGAGCAGCGCACCAGCCGCGGCGGGCGCAAGAGCACCGTCGGCACCCTCACCGAGATCCACCACTTCCTGCGCCTGCTCTATCTCCGCCTCGGCGTGCAGCACTGCCCGGACTGCGACGTGCCGATCGAGGCGCAGTCCGGGCAGTGCTGCAC
>WFOW01000094.1 GCA_015487895.1 Gammaproteobacteria bacterium
ATCCGGCACGGAGGGAAACTCTGACGGAAACTCTGATCAATCCGCTGCGCGGATTGATCAGCGCTAAGGCGCTTCGCGGCCGTTTTGATTTTTCGTTGAGCTGCCATGCACTTCCATGTGCATGAACTTCCCCGCGGCCGTCCCTGGCCGCGGGGAAGCCCTGAAAAATCGAAATTTTTCAGGGCTTCCAGTTCAGATGCCGGACCGAGGAGGTGAAGAGCCATGGGCACACTGGAGGTTGGGGCGCGGCGCATCGAGGTCGACGAGGAGGGCTACCTGCTCGACCCCGAGCAGTGGGACGAGGAGGTGGCGCGGGCCCTCGCCGAGGGCGAGGGCATACGCCTCGGGCGCGAGGGCTGCGAGGCCGACCACGCCCGCTGGGAGCTGGTCTGCTTCTTCCGCCAGTTCTACGAGGAGCACATGCGCCATCCCACCATGCACGAGCTGGTGCGCATCAAGGGCGCCTGGCTGGGCGAGGGCTTCGAGGAGCGCAAGCGCTACGAGCGCTACGTCTACGGGCTCTTCCCGGAGGCGCCGGTGGCGGTGCTGTGCAAGCTCGCCGGGCTGCCCAAGCCCGAGGAGGATCTCGAGGAGTGAGAGGGGGGAACGCCGCGGCGGTGCGCTGGCGCCGCGGGTCGCGCTTGGCGTAAAATGACAGATCACGCCGCGCCGGCTTCCGCGGCCCCAGCGAACCACGTTCCGGAGAGCGCGTACCCATGGCCCGCATCACCGTCGAGGACTGCCTGGAGAAGGTCGGCAACCGCTTCGAGCTCGTGCTGGCGGCGGCCAGGCGCGCGCGCCAGATCGAGCGCGGCGCCCAGCCGCTGGTCGAGTGGGAGAACGACAAGCCCACGGTGGTCGCCCTGCGCGAGATCGCCGCGGGCCTGGTGACGCCCGAGATGCTCGAGAAGGAGGTCGAGAGCGCCGCCGACCTGCCGGGCTTCCAGGAGGCGGCCGCGGCCTTCGCCGAGCTGCCGTCCGCCGGCGCGGGCCTCGCCGCGGAGGGGGGCCCGCCCGCGGCCGAGGGGCCTGCCGCCGGCGAGGGCGGCCCGGAGGGTGCCGCGGGCGCGGAGCCCGAGGGCGCCTGAGGGCGCCGCGGCCCCGGCGGGCGGGGGCCCCGTGGAGGCGGAGGGCGCCATCACCGCTAGCGCGGCCCCGGCGCCGCCCGCCTCGCCGCTGGACGCCCTCTGCGCCGAGCTCCATGCCTACCTCGACCCGGCGCAGGTCGGGGAGGTGCGCGAGGCCTACCGCCTCGCCGCCGAGGCCCACGCCGGCCAGCGCCGCCTGAGCGGCGAGCCCTACATCCACCACCCCGTCGAGGTCGCGCGCATCCTCGCCACGCTGCGGCTCGACCACCGCAGCATCATGGCCGCGCTCCTGCACGACGTCATCGAGGACACGGGCATCGGCAAGGAGGCGCTCGCCGAGCGCTTCGGCGAGGAGGTGGCCGAGCTCGTCGACGGGGTGAGCAAGCTCACCCAGATCCGCTTCCGCAGCCAGGCCGAGGCGCAGGCCGAGAACTTCCGCAAGATGATGCTGGCGATGACGCGCGACCTGCGCGTCATCCTCATCAAGCTCGCCGACCGCCTGCACAACATGCGCACCCTCGGCGCCATGCCGCCCGAGAAGCGCCGGCGCATCGCGCGCGAGACCCTCGAGATCTACGCCCCCATCGCCAACCGCCTCGGCATGAACCGCCTGCGCATCGAGCTCGAGGACCTCGGCTTCGCCGCCCTGCACCCGCTGCGCCACCGCGTGCTGCGCGAGGCGGTGCGGCGCGCGCGCGGCAACCGCAAGGAGATCGTCGCCCGCATCGAGACCGCCCTCAAGCGCAGGCTGCGCCAGGAGGGGCTGCCGGGGCGCGTCGTCGGGCGCGAGAAGCACCTCTACGGCATCTACCAGAAGATGCGCACCAAGGGGGTGTCCTTCTCGGAGATCATGGACGTCTACGCCTTCCGCATCATCGTCGACAGCGTCGACACCTGCTACCGCGTGCTCGGCGCCGTGCACGGCCTCTACAAGCCCGTGCCGGGGCGCTTCAAGGACTACATCGCCATCCCCAAGGCCAACGGCTACCAGTCGCTGCACACCACGCTCTTCGGCCCCTACGGCGTGCCCATCGAGATCCAGATCCGCACCGAGGACATGCACCGCGTGGCCGAGCAGGGCGTGGCCGCGCACTGGCTCTACAAGACGGGCGACAAGCGCGGCGCCGCGGCGCACGCGCGCGCGCGCGAGTGGCTGCGCGACCTGCTCGAGATGCAGAAGAGCGCGGGCGACTCGCTGGAGTTCCTCGAGAACGTCAAGATCGACCTCTTCCCGGACGAGGTCTACGTCTTCACCCCCGCCGGCGACATCATGGAGCTGCCGCGCGGGGCCACGGCAGTGGACTTCGCCTACGCCGTGCACACCGACGTGGGCAACACCTGCGTCGCCTGCCGCATCGACCGTCGCCTGATGCCGCTCTCGACGCGGCTCCTCAACGGCCAGACCGTCGAGATCATCACCGCGCCCGGCGCGCGCCCCAACCCCGCCTGGCTCGACTTCGTCGTCACCGGCAAGGCGCGCGCCAACATCCGCCACCACCTCAAGAACCTGCGCCGCGAGGAGGCCGTCCAGCTCGGCCGCCGCCTGCTCGACCGCGCCCTCGGCGCCTGGGGCACGGACCTCGAGGCGCTGCCGCGCGAGCGGGTGGAGGCGGCGCTCGCCTCGCTCAAGGTCGAGAGCCTGGAGGCCCTGCTCGAGGACATCGGCCTCGGCAACCGCCCGGCCGCCATCGTCGCCCGCCGCCTGCTGCCGGAGGAGGCGGCCGGGGACGAGGCCGGGCGGCCCGCGGGCGCGCTCGCCATCCGCGGCACCGAGGGCATGGTGGTGAGCTTCGCGCGCTGCTGCCGCCCGATCCCGGGGGACGCCATCCTCGGCTTCGTCACCGCGGGCCGCGGCATCGTCGTCCACCGCGAGTCGTGCAAGAACGTCGCCGAGTTCCGCAAGCACCCGGAGCGCTGGGTGGAGGTGCGCTGGGCCGAGCGCGTGGAGGGCGAGTTCGCCGCCGAGGTGCGCGTCGACGTCGCCAACCAGCGCGGGGTGCTCGCCACCATCGCCTCGGCCATCGCCGAGATGGGCTCCAACATCGAGAACGTGGACATGGAGGAGCGCGACGGCCTCACCACCACCCTCAGCTTCGTGCTCATGGTGCGCGACCGCCGGCATCTGGCGCGCATCATCCGCCGCATCCGCCGCATCCAGCTCGTCATGCGCATCAGCCGCCGGTGAGGTGACGGGAGACGGGTTGCGGGAGACGGGAAAGATCAAAAGGCCGCGCCCGAAGGGCGCTCCACCCCTCGTCTCCCGACTCCCGCCTCCCGCCACTCTCGACTGTGGGAGGGGCTTCCGCCCCGACCGGCGCGGATTCGATGGCCGCGCGCGGAGCGCGCGCCGACCCTCGCCTCCCGACCCTCGCCTCCCGCCTCTTCCCTCGCATGCAGCGGCCCGGTGCTCCGTGACCCGCCCCCTCGCCTCGAGGCTCCGCCCCTGCTACCCTGAAGGCGCCATGGGCAGGGAGACCGTCAGCACCGACCGCGCCCCGCGCGCCATCGGCACCTACTCGCAGGCCGTCCGCGCCGGCGGGCTCGTGTTCCTCTCCGGGCAGATCGCCCTCGACCCGGAGACGATGGAGCTCGTCGAGGGCGGCGCCGAGGCGCAGGTGCGCCGCGTCTTCGAGAACCTCAGGGCGGTGTGCGAGGCCGCCGGCGGCAGCCTCGCCGACGTCGTCAAGCTCACCGTCTATCTCACCGACCTCGACGACTTCGGCACCGTCAACCGCGTCATGGGCGAGTACTTCAGCGAGCCCTACCCGGCGCGCGCGGCCGTGGGCGTGGCCGCGCTGCCGCGCGGGGCGTGCGTCGAGATCGAGGCGGTGATGGCGCCCGCCGGCGGCTGAGCCCGCCGCGGCCGTGGCC
>WFOW01000095.1 GCA_015487895.1 Gammaproteobacteria bacterium
AACCAGGCCGCCGGCCCCGCGCTGATGCCGGCCCCGCTGGCCCCGCCCTCGCGCAGCGCGCGCTCGACCTCCTCGAGGTCGATCTCCTCGCCGCTGCCGAGGATGAGCAGCCGCTGCACCAGGTTGCGCAGCTCGCGCACGTTGCCGGGCCAGGCATGGTGGCGCAGCCGGTTCTGGGCGGCGACGGAGAAGCGGCGGTAGGGCAGGCCCTCGCGGTCGGCGAAGTAGTCGGCGTACCAGGCGAGCAGCTCCGGCACGTCCTCGCGCCGCTCGCGCAGCGGCGGCACGCGGAGCACGACCACGCCCAGGCGGTAGAGGAGGTCGGCGCCCAGCCGGCCCTCGCGCGTGGCCTCCTCCGGCTCGCGGGTGGTGGCGGCGACGATGCGCGCCTCCAGCGGGACCATCCCCGTGCCGCCCACGCGCAGGAAGCCGCCGGCGTCGAGGGCGGCGGCCAGCCGTGCCTGCACGTCGGGAGCCATGGCGGTGATCTCGTCGATGTAGAGCGTGCCGCCGCGGGCGGCCTCGAGCCGGCCGGGCTCGACCCGGCCATCGCGCTCGCGCCCGAACAGCAGCGCCGCCGCGGCCTCGTCGTGCAGCGAGGCCGCCGGCACGGAGACGAAGGGCCCGTTGCGGCGAGCGCTTTCCTGGTGCATGTAGCGCGCCAGCGTCTCCTTGCCGCTGCCGGGCTCGCCGACGATCATCACGGGGCTGGCGGTGCCGGCGGCGCGGCGCGCCTGCTCGCGCAGGCGCTGCATGGCGAGGCTGCGGCCGACCGGCTCGGTGACGGCCGCCGGCGTGGCGCCCTCGGGGCGCGCGCCGGTGCCGGAGAGCGCGCGCTCGACCACGGCGAGCAGCTTGTGCAGCGACAGCGGCTTTTCGACGTAGTCGAAGGCCCCGAGGCGCGTGGCCTCGACGGCGGTCTCCACCGTGCCGTGGCCCGACATCATCACCACGGGGCAGGGCGGCGTGCCGCCCTCGCACCACTCGCGCAGCAGCGTGATGCCGTCCACGTCCGGCATCCAGATGTCGAGCAGCACCAGGTCGGGGGCGCGCCGGCGCCGCGCCTCGCGCGCCTCGCGCGCGTCCGCCGCCACGGAGACCTCGTAGCCCTCGTCCTCGAGGATCTCGCGCACGAGGTTGCGGATCTCGGGCTCGTCGTCGACGACCAGGATGTGGGCAGCGCTCATGGCTCTTCGGCGGGCCCCAGGGCGGGCGCCGCGGCCCGCGCCCCGGCGGCCGGCAGCCGCACCACGACCGTGGCGCCGCCGCCGGGGCGGTTGCGGGCGCGGATGCTGCCGCCGTGCTCCTCGACGATCTTCTTGACGATCGCCAATCCTAGCCCGGTTCCCCCGGGCTTGGTAGTCACGTAGGGCTCGAAGAGGCGCTCGAGCACCTCGGGGGCGAAGCCCGGGCCGTCGTCGCTGACCTCCAGCTCGACCAGGCGGCGGCCGTCGGCGCGCAGCGCCCGCGTGCGCACGCGCACCTCGGAGCCGCGCCCGCCCCCGGCCTCGATGGCGTTGCGGATCAGGTTGTGCAGGAGCTGGCGCAGCCGCGCGGCGTCGGCCTCGACCACCGGGGCGGCGGGGTCCGGATCGACCGCGACGCGCGCCGGCGTGCCCTTGTAGAGCTCGACCACCTCGGCCGCCAGGCGGTTGAGGTCCACCGGCCGCAGCGCCACCTGCGGCGCGCGCGCGTACTCGGCGAAGGCGTCGACCATGGCCTTCATCGCCTCGACCTGCTGGATGATGGTGTGGGTCGCGCGGTCTAGGACCTCGGCGGCGCGCCCTTCGAGCTCCGGCAGGCAGCGGCGCCGGACGCGCTCGGCGCTGAGCTGGATGGGGGTCAGCGGGTTCTTGATCTCGTGGGCGAGGCGGCGCGCCACCTCGCCCCAGGCGGCGTCGCGCTGGGCCTGCACCAGGGTGGTGATGTCGTCGAAGACGATGAGGTGGCCGCCGCGCGCGGCCTCCGGCAGCACGCTGCCGTGCACGCGCAGGGTGCGCCGGCCCTCGGGGCCGGCCAGCGCGACCTCCTCCTGCCACTCGCCGCCGGGACGTGCCGCGGCGAGATGGGGGCGGATGGCGTCGACCAGCGGCGCGAGGTGGGGGTGATGCACCGGGAGGCTTTCGAACGGCTCCTCGAGCAGGCCGCCGGGATCGACCGCGAGGATGCGCCCCGCGGCCTCGTTCGCGGTGCGCACGCGCAGCTCGCGGTCGAGGGCGATCACGCCCGAGGCGAGATGCGCGAGCACCGCCGCGAGGTAGCTGCGCTGGGCCTCGACCACCCGCCGGCTGCGCTCGGCGCTCGTGCGCGCCTGCTCCAGACGCCGCACCATGTCGTTGAAGGACCGCACCAGGAAGGCGAGCTCGTCGTCGCCGCGCACCGGAAGCTGGCGGTCGTAGCGCCCCTCGGCCACCGCGCGCGTGGCTTCGGCCAGCGCGGTGAGCGGCGCCACGAGGCGGCGTGCTGCGGCGATCGCCGCCCAGACCGCCGCCAGCACGCTGAGCAGCAGCACCAGCGAGAGCGAGAGCGCGAAGCTGCGCTTGAGTGGCCCGCGCAGGTAGGCGAGCTCGCGGTACTTGGCCACCGCCGCCTCTACCCCGTGCGCGAGCTCGGCGAAGCGCTCCGGCACCGGGAAGAGCGCCTGCAGCACCAGCCGCTCCTCGGCCGTCGGCCCCCTCCTGACCGGCACCACCACGCGCATCTGGAGCCCCGCCCCCGTGGGATCGAGGCCGATGTAGGGGCGTCCCTGGCGCACCTGGAGCAGGATGGCCTCGTCGGGCCGCGGCGGCGGGCTCGCCGTGGGCTCGGCGCTCGCCGTCGCCACCAGGCGGCCGTTGCTGCCGTAGAGGGTGAGCTCGCCCGCGCCGATGCGCGCGCGCAGCTCCTCGAGCACCAGCGCCGGATCGGCGGCGGCCGCCTCACGCGCGGCCTGCCCGGTGGCGCGCAGCAGCTCGCGCATGCGCAGGTCGAGGGCCGCCCGCGACAGGGCCAGCGCGTCCTCGAGGGCGCGCTCGATGCGCACGTCGAACCAGGTGTCGATGCCGCGCTCGAGGAAGCGCAGCGAGACGTAGTAGACGAGGCTGACCGGCACCACGGCGAGCAGCGCCAGCGTGGCCGCCAGCCGCAGCGTCAGCCGCGCCCCGGGGGCGCCGGCGCGATGGCGCAGCCACATGCGGGCGAGGCTCGCGACGATGAGGCCGGCGAGTGCCACCAGCCCCGCCGAGTTCAGCAGCAGCAGCAGCGAGTACAGGCGCCCGAAGCGGGCCGAGTTCTCCGTGGCCACGCTCAGCAGCGCCAGTGACACGAGCAGGCCGGCGAACAGCGCCAGCATCGGCGCCAGCCCGCCCGTGCCCGCGCGCGCCAGCGGCTTCAGGATGCGAGCTGCCATCGGTGCCAGGCGCTGCGCAGGCGGCGCCAGTCGCGCTCGATGTAGGCGAAGGGCCGCATGGGGCCCGGCAGGTCCTCGACGCTGAGGCGCGCGCGCAGCCGCGCGTCGTAGGCCTCGCCCACGCGCAGCAGGCGGCGGTCGAGCAGCGGCAGGCCGCGGATGGTGCCGAGGGCCTCGAGGGCGCGCGCCAGGGTGCGGAAGCTGCGGCGCGCGCCGGTGTTGCGGTGCACGAGCACGAAGCGCTCGCTGAGGGCGTGGTAGCGCAGCTCGTGGCGTTGCACCACGCGCGCCACCCGCGCGTCCCACAGCCAGGCGCGCGGGCGCAGCACCTCGACCTCGGTGAGGAAGGTCAGGGGCACGCCGCTGAGCAACGCCTCTTCGGCCGCCGGCCCGAGCGCGTAGCGGATGTCGGCGTCGAGGTGGTAGACCTCGTCGGCCAGCGTCGTGCGCGCCCACAGCACCTGGATGGCCGGCCCGTCGCCCGTCGACCCGCGCGCCGCCGGCAGGGCCGCGGCGAGCGCGAGGCACAGGACCGCGGCCCGCATCCCGCGCACGGGGCTCACCCGCGGGCGCCGCCGCGCTTGCGCAGGCGCGCGAAGTAGAAGCCGTCCATGTCCCCCTCGCCCGTCAGCACCTGGCGCCCGACGCGGCAGGCGTGGCCCCATGCGGCCTCGATGGGGGCCTCCTCGGCGTCGGCGTGCGCCGCGAGGAAGGCGCCCGCCACCGCCTCGTTCTCGGCCCTCAGCAGCGAGCAGGTCACGTAGAGAAGCATACCGCCGGGCTCCAGCAGCGGCCACAGCGCCTCGAGCATGGCCGCCTGCGTGCGCGCGAGCGCGGGCACGTCCGCGGCGCGCCGGTGCAGCTTGATGTCGGGCTGGCGGCGGACGACGCCGGTGCCCGAGCAGGGGGCGTCGAGCAGGATGCGCGCGAAGGGCCGCCCGTCCCACCAGCCGGCGGGCGCGCGCGCATCGCCCGTCAGCACCGTCGCCTCGCGGCGCAGGCGCGCGAGCGTGGCCCGCAGGCGCTCGATGCGGCGCGCGTCGCTGTCGAGCGCGACCACCTCGGCGCCGTCCCGCACGAGCTCGAGCAGATGCCCCGTCTTGCCCCCGGGCGCGGCGCAGGCGTCGAGGACGCGCCCCCCGGGCGGCGGCTCGAGGAGGGGCGCGGCGAGCTGGGCGGCGGCGTCCTGCACGCTGAGCAGCCCCTCGGCGAAGCCCGGCAGGCGCTCGACCGGCACCGGCTCGGCCAGCGCCACCGCCGAGGGCACCTCCGGCACGGGCCTGGACGTGAGGCCCGCCTCGGCGAGCAGGGCGCGCGCCTCCTCGCGCCCGATGCGGTCGAGCGCGACGCGCAAGGTCATCGGCGGGCGGCGGTTGCCGGCCTCGAGCGCCGCCTGCCAGCGCTGCGGCCAGTCGCGGCGCAAGGCCTCGATCAGCCAGGCCGGATGCGCCCAGCGCGCCTCCGGCACCTCGGCCTCGGCCGCCGCGAGCGCGCCGCGTTCGCGCAGCCAGCGGCGGAGCACCGCGTTGACGAGCCCGCGCGCGCGCGCGGCGCCCGCGCCGGCCGCGGCCGCCACCGTCGCGTGCACCGCGGCGTGGGCGGGAAAGCCGCCCTCGCCTGCCTGGTACAGTCCGAGCAGGAGGAGCGCGCGCAGCGCCGTCGCCCGGCGCGCGAGCGGCCGCTCGAGCAGCCGCCCGAGCCGCCACTCCAGGCGCGGCAGGAAGCGCAGGGTGCCGTAGACGAGCTCCTGCGCGAGGGCGCGGTCGGCCGGGGCGAGGGCCTCGACCGCGCGCGGCGGGCCCGCGGCGAGCGAGCGGCCCTCCAGCACGCCGGCGAGCCAGCGCGCCGCGGCGGCACGGGGGGCGGCGCCGCGCGCGGCCATCGCTCAGCCCAGGCGGCGGCCGGCGAGCGCGCGCCCGCGCGCGAAGGCCGCCGCGTCCATGCGCCGGCCGCCGGCGGGCTGCACCTCGAGCAGCCGCAGCCGCCCCTCCCCGCAGGCGACCTCCGGGTGGCCGGAAGCCGCGACGACGACGCCGGGCTCCGCGCCGGCCGGCGCCGCCAGCGGCTCGGCGCGCCAGACGCGCAGCGGCTCGCCCTCGAGCCGCGTCCACGCCACCGGCCGCGGGTGGAAGGCGCGCACGCGCCGGTCGAGCTCGGCGGCCGGCAGGCGCCAGTCGAGCTCGGCGTCGGCCTTGGCGATCTTGGGCGCGTAGGTCGCCGCGGCCTCGTCCTGGGGCACGGCTTCGAGCGCGCCGGCCGCGAGCCGGGGCAGCGAGCGCGCGAGCAGCCCGGCGCCGAGGTCGGCGAGCCGCGCCTCGAGCTCGCCCGCGGTCTCGCGCGGGCCGATGGCGGTGCGCGCGCAGGCGAGCACGGGGCCGGTGTCGAGCCCCTCGTCCATGCGCATCAGGCACACGCCGGTCTCGCGGTCGCCGGCGAGGATGGCCCACTGCACGGGGGCGGCCCCGCGCCAGCGCGGCAGGAGCGAGGCGTGCACGTTGACGCAGCCGAGGCGCGGCAGCGCGAGCACCGCCGGCGGCAGGATGAGCCCGTAGGCGACGACGACCATGAGGTCCGGCGCGAGCGCCGCGAGCGCCCCGACCGCCTCCGGCGCGCGCAGGCTCTCGGGCTGGCGCACGGGCAGGCCGAGCTCCGCGGCCGCCTCCTTGACGGCGCTCGGCCGCGGCCGGCGCCCGCGGCCGGCGGGACGGTCGGGCTGGGTGCACACGGCGACGATCTCGACGCCCGGCGCGGCGGCGAGCGCGCGCAGCGAGGGCACGGCGAAGGAGGGGGTGCCCGCGAAGACCACCCGCAGCGGCGCGGTCGGGGTGCGGGCTTCGCCGGGGTCCGCCACGGACGCGCGCGCCCGTGCCTCAGATGACGGCGCGATGCGCCCTGGGGGCCTCGATCCCGAGGCGCCGCTGCTTCTCGAGCCGCTTGCGGATGCGGCTGCGCTTGAGCTCCGAGAGGTAGTCGACGAAGAGCTTCCCGTCGAGGTGGTCCACCTCGTGCTGGATGCACACGGCCAGCAGCCCGTCGGCGTCGAGCTCGACGGCCTTGCCCTCGCGGTCGAGCGCGCGCACGCGCACCCGCCCGGCGCGGCGGACGCGCTCGTAGACGCCGGGCACCGACAGGCACCCCTCCTCCATCTCCTCCACGCCCTCGCGGGAGAGGATCTCGGGATTGACGAGCACGAGCGGCGAGGACCTGTCCTCGCTGATGTCGATGACGATCACGCGCTTCGGCACCCCGACCTGCGTGGCGGCGAGCCCGATGCCCGGCGCCTCGTACATGGTCTCGAGCATGTCGTCGGCGAGACGGCGGATCTCGTCGTCGACGCGCTCGACGGCGCGCGCGCGCTCGCGCAGCCGCGGGTCGGGGTAGTGCAGGATCCGAAGCTTCGCCATGTGAAGTCCGTCACCAAACCCGGTGCAAAGCCGGGCCTATGCTGCTAAGGTAATGATGATACAGGATTTCACCTCCGGCGCCCACGGGCGGCGCCGGAGGCGCGCCCGACGGGTCGCCGCCCGGCCACCGGAGAAGGGAAGACGATGCTCAAGAAGAACACGCTCGCCGCCGTCCTGGCCGCCGCCCTCGTCGCCCTCGCCGCCCATGCCGCGCAGGAGGTGGCGCTCAATCCGGATCACCCGGACCGCTACGTGGTCAAGCGCGGCGACACGCTCTGGGACATCGCCGCGCGCTTCCTGCGCGACCCGTGGCTGTGGCCCGAGATCTGGCACGTCAACCCGCAGATCGAGAATCCGCACCTCATCTATCCGGGCGACGTCATCAGCCTCGTCTACATCGACGGCAGGCCGCGCCTGGTGCTCCAGCGCGGCCGCCGCACGGTGAAGCTCTCCCCCCGGGCGCGCGCGCTCCCGCTCGACGAGGCCATTCCCACCATCCCGCTGGACGCCATCCGCCCCTTCCTCAGCCGGCCGCGGGTGCTGGGAGAGGACGAGTTCGAGGCGGCGCCCTACGTGGTGGCGAGCGCCGACGAGCACCTCATCGCCGCGAGCGGCATGCGGGTCTATGCGCGGGGCGTGCTGGGGGATGCGGGCGCGCGCTATGCCGTGCTGCGGCGCGGGCAGATCTACCGAGACCCCGACACCGGCGAGGTGCTGGGGCTGGAGGCCATCCACGTCGCCGACGCCCAGGTGCAGCGGGCGGGCGACCCGGCCGTGCTCGTGCTGCAGCGCAGCACCCGCGAGACGCTGCCCGGCGACCGTCTCTTCCCCGTGGGCGAGGACCGCTACACCGACAACTTCCTGCCGCGCGCGCCGGGGCGGCGGGTGGAAGGACGCATCATCGCCGTCTTCGACGGCGTCTCGCGCATCGGCCAGTACCAGGTGGTGGTGCTCAACCGCGGCGCGCGCGACGGGATGGAGCCCGGGCACGTCCTCGCCGTCCATCGCGCCGGCGAGACCATCCGCGACCCGGTGCGCAGGGAGAAGGTCACGCTCCCGGACGAGCGCGCGGGCATCGTGATGGTCTTCCGCACCTTCGACCGGGTCAGCTACGCGCTCGTCATGAGCGCCACCCGCGCGCTGCGCGTGCTCGACCGGGTGCGCAACCCCTGAGGCGATGACGGCGGGCGCGGGCGCCGCGCCGGCACGGCTGCGGGCCTGGCTGCGCCTGGCCTGCGCGCCCGGGATGGGGCCGCGCACGGCGCTCGAGCTGGTCGGGCGCCTCGGCGGCGACCCTGGGGCCGCGCTGGCCGCCGGCGAGGCGGCGCTGCGGCGCGCGGGCGTGCCCGCGGCGGCGGCCGCGGCGCTCGCGGCGGGCGAGCCCGAGGCCGTCAGGCGCAGCCTCGCCTGGGCCGCGGCGCGGCCCGGCCGCCATCTCCTCGCCTTCGACGATCCGCGCTATCCCGAGCGGCTGCGCGACCTCGCCGATCCGCCGCTCGTGCTCCACGTCGCCGGCGACCCCGAGGTGCTGGCGCTGCCGCAGGTGGCCGTGGTCGGCAGCCGCCGGCCCACGCCCGCCGGGCGCGAGACCGCGCGCGAGTTCGCGCGCGCGCTCGC
>WFOW01000096.1 GCA_015487895.1 Gammaproteobacteria bacterium
CGCGCGCACCGGCGGCGGGCGGGCCCGCCGGCCGCCCGAGCTGCTCGAGCTCGACATCGCGGAGCTGGGGCAGGACGGCCGCGGCGTCGGACGGCGCGCCGACGGCAAGTCGGTGCTGGTCGCGGGCGCGCTGCCGGGCGAGCGGGTGCGGGCCCGCATCGAGCGCCGCCACCGCACCTACGACGAGGCGGTCGCGGAGGAGGTCCTCCGCGCCGCACCGGATCGCGTGGCGCCCCGCTGCCCCTGGTTCGGCACCTGCGGCGGCTGCAGCCTCCAGCATCTCGCGCCCGAGGCGCAGGTGCGCGCCAAGCAGGGCTGGCTCCTCGACCCGGTCACGGGGCCGGCGTGGGGCTACCGCCGCCGCGCGCGGCTCGCGGTGCGCGACGTGCCGCGCAAGGGGCGGGTGCTGGTGGGCTTCCGCGAGCGCGGGGGGCGCCACGTGACGGACATGCTGGCCTGCGAGGTGCTCGACCCGCGCTTCGCCCGCCTGCCGGAGCGCCTCTCGGAGCTGATCGGCGCGCTCTCGGTGCGCCGGTGCCTGCCGCAGGTGGAGCTCGCCGCGGGCGACGAGGAGGCGGCGCTGGTCTTCCGGCACCTCGACCCGCTGCAGGAGGCCGACCGCGCGCGCCTGCGCGCCTTCGGCGAGGCGCACGGGCTGCAGATCCATCTCCAGCCCGCCGGTCCGGACACCGTCTCGCCGCTGTGGCCGGGCGCGCCGCCGCCGCTGCGCTACGCCCTGCCGGAGCTCGGGGTCGCGCTCGCCTTCGGGCCGCTCGACTTCACGCAGGTCAACGCCGCCGTCAACCGCGCCATGGTGGCGCGCGCGGTGGCCCTGCTCGACCCGCAGCCGGGCGAGCGCGTGCTCGACCTCTTCTGCGGCATCGGCAACTTCTCGCTGCCGCTCGCCCGGCGCGGGGCGCGCGTCGAGGGCGTGGAGGGCGAGGCGGGGCTCGTCGCGCGCGCGCGGGCCAACGCCCGCGCCAACGGCCTGGAGGCGCGGGCGCGCTTCCACGTCGCCGACCTCGCCACGCCGCCCGTCAACGCGCCGTGGCTGGAGGGCGGGGTGGACAAGGCCCTGCTCGACCCGCCGCGCTCCGGCGCCGAGGCCATGGTCCACCGCCTCGGCGCGCTCGGCGTGGCGCGCATCGTCTACGTCTCCTGCCACCCCGCCACGCTCGCGCGCGACGTGGGCGTGCTCGTGGGACGCTACGGCTACCGCCTCGAGGCCGCGGGGGTCATGGACATGTTCCCCCACACGGCCCACGTGGAGTCCATCGCGCTCCTCGAGCGCTGACGTTGACGCGGACGCGGCCGCTCAGGCGGCGGCCGCCTCGGCGTGCTCGATGCGCGTGCCGAGCCGCTCCAGGAGCCGTGCGAGCCAGGCCGGGTGGGCGGGCCAGGCCGGGGCCGTGATCAGGTTGCCGTCCACCTCGCAGGCGTCGATCGCGACCTCCACGTACTCGCCCCCGGCCTCGCGCACCTCGGGCCCGACGGCCGGGTAGGCCGTGCAGCGCCGGCCCGCGAGCACGCCCGCCGCCGACAGGATCTGCAGCCCGTGGCAGATGGCGGCGATGGGCTTTCCGGCCTCGGCGAAGTGCCGCACCATCTCCAGCACCCGCGGGTTGAGCCGCAGGTATTCGGGCGCGCGCCCCCCGGGGATGACCAGGGCGTCGTAGTCCTCGGGGCGCACCGCGTCGAAGTCGGCGTTGAGCCGGAAGGCGTGGCCCGGCTTCTCGCTGTAGGTCTGGTGCCCCTCGAAGTCGTGCACGGCGGTCGCCACCGAGTCGCCCGGCTTCTTGTCGGGGCAGACGGCATGGACGGTGTGGCCCACCATCTGCAGCGCCTGGAAGGGCACCATGGCCTCGTAGTCCTCCACGAAATCCCCAACCAGCATCAGTATCTTGCGCGACATCTCTCATCCTCCTTGCCAGGTGAGGCGCCCACGGGCGGGGCCCTTGAGTATAGGCCCCGCGGCGCGGGACCTCCCGTGTGCGGCCCGCGCGAGCCGCGGGGCACGGCTCCGGCCGCCCCGCGGGCCGTTCCAGACGTACATCCACGCCTCCACCGGGCGGTCGCCGGGGAGGCGGCGCACCACCACGCGCTCTCGGCGGAACTCCCCGCGGGCCGGCGCCTCGGGGTGGGCGTCCTCGTAGCGGTCGAGAAGGCGCCACAGGCGGGGATCCCGCGGGAGGGCGAGCAGCACCCCTTCGAGCCGCGGCGCGCCCGCCCGCGGCACCGCGCCCGGGTAGGCGCCGAGGCGGTGCAGGTCCGCCCGCAGCCATGCCCTGCCGAGGGGGCGTGCCGCCCGGGCCAAGGCGCGCCGCACGGCGCGCGGCGCGCGGCCGTCGGCGAGCGTGCCGTAGGCGAAGAGCAGCGCGCGCCTCACGGCCCCAGCACCTCGTCCAGGAA
>WFOW01000097.1 GCA_015487895.1 Gammaproteobacteria bacterium
ATCATCCTGACGAACAACGGCTACAAGGTGGTCAACCTCGGCATCAAGCAGCCCATCCAGAACATCCTCGCGGCCGCGCGCGAGCACCGCGCCGACGCCGTCGGCATGTCGGGCCTGCTGGTGAAGTCGACCGTGATCATGAAGGAGAACCTCGAGGAGATGCGCCGCCAGGGCGTGGCGCTCCCGGTGCTGCTCGGCGGCGCGGCGCTCACGCGCCGCTACGTGGAGCAGGACTGCCGCGCCGCCTACGGCCACCCGGACCTCGTCCACTACGCCAAGGACGCCTTCGAGGGCCTCAAGCTCATGGACCGCATCATGGCGGCGAAGGCCGCCAACGACGACGGCACCGACCGCGCCGATTCCGCCTGAGCCTCGCCGTCATCCCCCGCCCGGCGACGGGCCCGCACAGCGGCAACCGTGCACCATCCGTCGCCGTGCCGCCGCGCCGAACCTTCCCCGCCTCCCGAGCCCCGACCCCCCAAGCTGAATCCTCCTCAAACGCGCTTGAGGAAAATGCGCTTGGCACGGGCGTGCGTCGCGCCGAAGATGGCGCCGTCACCGCATCGGGAGCGAGGGCAGGACCATGGGCGAGACGACGGGCATCCTGGCGCACAACCTGGGCTTTCCGCGCATCGGCGCAGACCGCGAGCTCAAGCGCGCGCTCGAGGCCTACTGGCGCGGCGAGACGAGCCGCGAGGCGCTCGAGGCGACGGGGCGCATGCTGCGCGAGCGGCACCTGCGCCTGCAGGCGGAGAAGGGGCTCGACCTGGTCCCCGTGGGCGACTTCTCCTTCTACGACCACGTCCTCGACACCACCTGCCTGCTGGGCGCGCTCCCGCGCCGGCTCGGCACGGACGGCCCCCCGGACCTGGACGACTACTTCCGCATGGCGCGCGGCCGCGCCCCCCGGGGCGAGGACGTGCCCGCCTGCGAGATGACCAAGTGGTTCGACACCAACTACCACTACATCGTCCCGGAGCTGCGCCCCGACCTGCGCTTCGAGGGCGGCTGGACGCGGCTCCTCGACGAGGCGCGCGAGGCCGCCGGGTGGCTCGAGCCGCGCCGCCTCAAGCCCGTGCTGGTGGGCCCGCTCACCTGGCTGTGGCTCGGCAAGCCCGAGGCGGAGCCCTTCGACCGCCTGACGCTCCTCGAGCCCCTCGCCGCCGCCTACGGCCGCATCCTCTCCGGGCTCCAGGCGCTGGGCGTGGAATGGGTGCAGCTCGACGAGCCCATCCTGGCCCTCGACCTCCCGGCCGAATGGCGCCAGGCCTTCGAGTCCCTCTACAGCCGGCTGCAGGTGCGCGGTTTGCGCGTGCTGCTCGCCACCTACTTCGGGGCGCTGGAGGAGAACCTGGAGCTCGCGCTGCGGCTGCCCGTGGACGGCATCCACCTGGACCTCGTGCGCGCCCCGGGGCAGCTCGAGGCGGCGCTCGACCGCATCGGCCCGTACAAGGTGCTCTCGGCCGGCGTCGTCGACGGGCGCAACGTCTGGCGCGCCGACCTCGGCGCCGTCCTCGACCGGCTCGAGGCCGCCCGCGAGCGCCTCGACGGGCGCCTGTGGGTGGCGCCCTCGTGCTCGCTGCTCCACGTGCCGGTGGACGCCGCCCTCGAGACCGGGCTGGACGAGGAGCTGCGCGGCTGGCTCGCCTTCGCCGTGCAGAAGCTCGAGGAGGTGGCGCTGCTGCGCGACGCCCTGCGCGAGGGGCGCGCGGCCCACGCCGGGCGCCTGGAGGCGGCGCGCGCCGCACGCGCCGCGCGCCTCGCCTCGGCGCGCACCCGCGACGAGGCCGTGCGCGCGCGCGCCGCCGCCGTCACCGAGGACATGGCCCGCCGCCGCAGCCCCTATCCCGCCCGCCGCGCGGCCCAGCGCGCGCGCCTGGAGCTCCCGCCGCTGCCGACCACCACCATCGGCTCCTTCCCCCAGACGCCCGAGATCCGCCGCACGCGGCGCGCCTTCCGCGCCGGCGAGCTCGACCGCGAGGCCTACGGGCGGGCGATGAAGGCCGAGATCGAGCGCTGCATCCGCTTCCAGGAGCGCGTGGGGCTGGACGTGCTGGTCCACGGCGAGCCCGAGCGCAACGACATGGTGGAATACTTCGGCGAGCAGCTCGCCGGCTTCGCCTTCACCCGCAACGGCTGGGTGCAGAGCTACGGCTCGCGCTGCGTCAAGCCGCCCCTGATCTACGGCGACGTCTCCCGCCCGCGCCCGATGACCGTGGACTGGATCGCCTACGCCCAGTCGCTCACGGACCGCCCGGTCAAGGGCATGCTCACGGGGCCGGTGACCATCCTCCAGTGGTCCTTCGTGCGCGACGACCTGCCGCGCGAGGCGGTCGCCACCCAGATCGCGCTCGCCATCCGCGACGAGGTCGCCGACCTGGAGGCCGCCGGCATCCGCGCGATCCAGATCGACGAGCCCGCCTTCCGCGAGGGGCTGCCGCTGCGCCGGCGCGACTGGCCCGGCTACCTGGACTGGGCCGTGCGGTGCTTCCGCATCGCCAGCGCCGTGGCGCGCGACGAGACCCAGATCCACACCCACATGTGCTACTCGGAGTTCAACGACGTCATCGAGGCCATCGCGGCCATGGACGCCGACGTCATCAGCATCGAGGCCTCTCGCTCGCGCATGGAGCTGCTCGAGGCCTTCGCGCGCTTCGACTACCCGAACGAGATCGGCCCCGGCGTGTGGGACATCCACTCCCCGCGCGTGCCGCCCGTGGAGGAGATGGAGGCGCTCGTGCGCCGGGCGCTCGAGCGCATCCCCGCCGAGCGGCTGTGGGTCAACCCCGACTGCGGCCTCAAGACCCGCGACTGGCCCGAGGTCGAGCAGGCGCTCGCCCACATGGTCGAGGCCGCCCGCCGCGTGCGCGCCGCCCTCGCCCGCGCCGCCTC
>WFOW01000098.1 GCA_015487895.1 Gammaproteobacteria bacterium
ACCCTGAAGAAGAAGTGATTAAGACCCGCCGGGATGGCGTCCTGGTGGGACGCGCAGTAGTGAGCACCGCACCCTGAAGAAGAAGGGATTAAGACGGCCGGGTTGGCGGCCGCCACGCACCAGACCGAGTGTGAGCACCGCACCCTGAAGAAGAAGGGATTAAGACGGCCTGGAGCGCGGCCACCTGGCGGCGGTGGGCTGTGAGCACCGCACCCTGAAGAAGAAGGGATTAAGACGCCACGCGCGCGCCGACCGCAGGGGCCAGCTTGCGTGAGCACCGCACCCTGAAGAAGAAGGGATTAAGACCGCACCCTTCGCCGTGTCCGTCCCGACACGCCAGTGAGCACCGCACCCTGAAGAAGAAGGGATTAAGACCGGGTCGAGTTCAACGTCACTCGCCCGTGAGCACCGCACCCTGAAGAAGAAGGGATTAAGACTGGCTTCCCTTGTCCAAATTGACGCCGCAAGCCAGTGAGCACCGCACCCTGAAGAAGAAGGGATTAAGACGCGCCACTCGTGGCTGATGGGAACTTGTCTGGCGGTGAGCACCGCACCCTGAAGGAGCAGCTGCTGTAGGTGCGGATCCTCGACACTGTCGAGGAGCTGGGCAAACGCTGCTTGAGTTCAAGGAGCGCTACAACCGGCATTGGCTGCTGCAGCGTCATGGCTACGCCACCCTGGCTGAGGTGCGCCAGACCTGCATGTTCATGCCGGAGGCTGCGTGAATTTGCGAGACAACGTGTCCAGGAGTTCGGGGGCTGTACACGGCTAGCGGCCGCACGCGGGACAGTGACGGGCTGCTCGACGTTCTGTCGTCGGCGGGGATCGTGAGCCTTGAGGGGCGAGAAGACGGGACAGGCGAACCTGCCGGGCTCCAGGCGAGCGGGCGGCCCGCCTACGTGCTCGTGCCGTACCGGGATTTCGAGCGCATCCGCCCGCTGCTCGAGGCGGCACGCGCCTCGCGCAACATTCCCCAGGAGGTCGTCGAGCGGCACGCGCTCGACGGCGTTCCGCTCGTGCGCGCATGGCGCGGGCACCTCGGGCTCAGCTAGGAGGAGCTGGCCGCCCGCGCCGGCATGAGGCCGTCGGCGCTCGCGCGCATCGAGCGTCCCTCCAGCCGCCCGCGGCGCACGACGCTAGCGCGCCTGGCCCGTGCGATGGGGCTGCGCCTGGAGCGGCTCGCCCTGCCGCGCTGACCACCCTCACCGCGCGCTGCTGGCTGCACGCTGAGGGCCGCTCGCCGCCCGCCGCCGACCGTTCACCGCGACCCGCAGGCCGCTAGCCGCACTTCGACTCGCCGCAGTTGAGGCAGGTCATGCAGCCGTCCATGAGGATCATGGCCTTGTGCTGGCACTTGGGGCAGAGCTGCGCGCCCTCGGGGAAGGGCGAGCCCTCCTCGGCGCAGCCGCCGCCCGAGCCGAGGCTCGCCTCGTACTGGGCGCGCTTCTCCTCGATCAGGCGGCGCTGGTGCTCGTCCGGGCCTTCGTCGCGGAGCAGCCCGATCATGCGCAGGTGGCACTCGATGACGTCGCCGATCTCGGCCACCAGCGAGGGCATGAACTTGCCGCCCTTCTTGAAGTAGCCCCCGCGCGGGTCGAAGACCGAGCGCAGCTCCTCGACCAGGAAGGTCACGTCGCCGCCCTTGCGGAAGACCGCCGAGATGATGCGCGTGAGCGCCACGATCCACTGGAAGTGGTCCATGTTCTTCGAGTTGATGAAGATCTCGAAGGGGCGGCGCAGCTCGTGCTCGGTGCCCTGGTTGAGCACGATGTCGTTGATGGTGACGTAGAGCGCGTGCTCGGAGAGCGGCGTCTTGATCTTGTAGGTGGCGCCGAGCAGCATGGGCGGACGCTCGAGGCGCTCGTGCATCTGCACCACGTTGTCCGCCGCGGGTGTCTGCTCTTGCGCGGGATCCGCGGCCTCGGCTTCCGGCTCGTCCTCGTCCTTCACCACCTCGTACTTGACGATCTTCTTGTCGATGCGGATGGCCATCTTCCGTACCTCCGTGCCGCGCCGCGCACTCAGAACTTGCCGTAGTAGCCCTCCTTGAGGGCGTCGAACAGGTTGGCGGCGGTGTGGGTCTCGCCGTCGTACTCCACCTCGTCGGTGCCCTTGCACTCGACCACCGTGCCGTCCTCGAGGGTGAAGCGGTAGGTGGTGGCGGCGAGGTCCTTCTCCTTGACCAGCACCCCCTGGAAGGCCTCGGGGTTGAAGCGGAAGGTGGTGCAGCCCTTCAGCCCGCGCTCGTAGGCGTAGAGGTAGATGTCCTTGAAGTCCTCGTAGGGGTAGTCCGTGGGCACGTTGGCGGTCTTCGAGATCGAGGAGTCGATCCACTTCTGCGCCGCCGCCTGGATGTCGACGTGCTCGCGCGGGGTGATGTCGTCGGCCGTGACGAAGTAGTCCGGCAGGCGGTGCGCGGGATCCTCGGCCTCGGGGTGCGCCTCGGGATCGACCAGGTGCCGGTAGGCGAGGAGCTCGTAGGAGTAGACGTCGACGCGCTCCTTGGTCTTGCGCCCCTCGCGGATGACGTTGCGGAAATAATGGTGCGCGAAGCTCGGCTCGATGCCGTTGCTCGCGTTGTTGGCGAGCGAGAGCGAGATCGTGCCCGTGGGGGCGATGGAGCTGTGATGCGTGAAGCGGGCGCCGACCTCGGCGATGCGCTCGACGAGCTCGGGCTCGACCTCGGCGAGCTGCTGCATATAGCGGCTGTAGCGCGCGTGCAGCACGCGCCCCGGGACCCGGTCGCCGGCGCGGATGCCGTCGCCGCGCATCTCGGGACGGCGCGCGAGCATCTCCTCCGTCACCTCGAAGTGCTCGTCCATGATGGGCGCGGGACCCTTCTCCTCGGCGAGCTCCACCGCCACGCGCCAGCCGGTGACGGCGAGCTCGCGCGTGACCTCCTCGGTGAAGGCGAGCGACTCGGGCGAGCCGTAGCGGATGCCGAGCATGGTGAGCGCAGACCCCAGACCCAGGTAGCCCATGCCGTGCCGGCGCTTGCGCATGATCTCCCGCCGCTGGGCCTCCAGCGGCAGGCCGTTGATCTCGACCACGTTGTCGAGCATGCGGGTGAAGACGGCCACCACCTCGCGGAAGGTGTCCCAGTCGAAGCGCGCGCGCGGCGTGAAGGGCTCGCGCACGAAGCGCGTGAGATTGACCGACCCTAGGAGGCAGTTGTGGACCACCATGCCGTTGACGACCAGGGTGTGGGTCGACGGCTCCTCGATGTCATAGACCGGCCTCGAGCCAAGGGGACGTACGCCGGCCAAGCGCGCCACATGGCGCTCCTTCGGCTGGCGCCAGCGCTGCTTCTCGCGCAGCTGTCGCTCGAGGGATTGCTGCTTGCGCGTGTTGAAAGGGAAGCCGATGAAGCGCCAGAACCTGTAGGCGTCCTGCTGCTGCACGCGCAACGTGAAGAACGCCTTTCCTTTGGACTCGCTGGCGAAGACGGTACCGTGCACGCCGAAGTTCAGCAGCAGGAGCTGGATGTCCTCCAGCCACTCCCGGGACGCGGACACCAGCCGGACCGAGGGCTTGTCGGCATCGATGCAACCGTCGGCGCAGAAGACTGCGGCGAGGAAGGAAGCCTGCTGATCCGGGCCCGCGCGCCACACCTTTTCCGGGACGCGCACCGCCGAAGAGCGGAAGTCCGACAGGCCGAGCTCCCGCCGCAGGCGCCGCACGGCCGCACTGCGGTAGCAGGCGATCGCGTAGACCTGGCGCACCTCGCCCTCGTACGTCATCCGCAGCTCGCCGTCGGTTCCCGTCAGCGCCTTGAAGCGCGGCGCCAGCCTTGCCATCGCCACGTCGTCCTCGTCGCTGAACAGCAGCCCGGCCGAGTCCGTCAGCCAACCGTCGGCCAGGAGCCACCCGTACAGCGCGAAGTCGAGGTCGAGCGTCCGCTCGGCGGGGCCGGGTGCCTGCACGCTCGCCTCCTCGGGTAGCACGACGCGGTAGGTCTCCTTGCGATGGCGCACTGCGCCTGCCTTCCACCCCAACCGGCCGAGCACACGGACCAGCTCCTCGCAAGCGGCCTTGTCGGCGAAGACGGCCGGCCTGCCCCGGTAGCTGGCGCTCGTAAGACGCGCCGCATACACGTAGCCCTCGAGCGCCTCGCGGGGCGCCTCCTCGAGCCGCAGTCGCGCCACCTCCTCCATGACCGGGTGGTGGCGGGATACGTGCAGCCCTTTGGCACGATCGGTGTAGTTCACGCACAGCTCGTCGAGCAGCCACTGCAGGAGCCGGCGGCGCGACTGGCGGGTCACGACGAGGGTTTCTCCCGCATAAGGCCCGACAAGGTAGCGGAGTGCGCCGAGGCGGAAGGGATCGACCAGCGGCAGGCTTGCGAGCTCCCTCGCCTGCACGTGGACCTCGTCACCCGGCTGAAGCTCGTCGACACGCCGCCAGCCGTCCGGGGTGTACACCCTGTGGTCCGGCGTGAGCTCGATTCGCTGGCCGTTGTCGAAGCGCAGCTCCCAGACCTCGCGCTCGCCGTTCTGCACGAGCGTGCAGGGGCGAAGCTCCGTCTTGCGGCCGGTGAAGACGTCATCGACTGCCACCTCGAGCGGCAACCCCTGCCGGACGAGCGCATAGGCGTCTTCCGTCCGCAGCACCCCGTAGTTGGTGACCAGGCGCATGTTCCCCGTCCAACATGCTCCATAAGGGGGCAGAGGTTGCTCGCCGCAAGGGTTGGTGGCGCGGATGTTCTCGCACCACCAGTTGTTGTTCATCTCGTTGACCCGGTCGATGAGGATGAAGCCCGGCTCGGCGTAGTCGTAGGTGGAGGACATGATGAGGTCCCACAGGCGCCGGGCCTTGATGGTGCGGTAGATGCGGCAGGCGACGCGCCCGCGCCGGTCCGTGATGTAGCCCTCCTTCACGGGCCAGTCGCGCCAGATCACCTGCGATGGGTCGCCGAGGTCGATGCCCTCGGCCTCGGCCTCCTTCTCGGTGAGGGGGAAGGCGAGCGGCCACGGCGCATCCGCCTTCACGGCTTCCATGAACTCCTCGGTCACCAGCAGCGAGCAGTTGAACTGCCGCAGCCGGCCGTCCTCGCGCTTGGCGCGGATGAACTCCATCACGTCCGGGTGCGAGACGTCGAAGGTGGCCATCTGCGCGCCGCGCCGGCCGCCCGCCGAGGAGACCGTGAAGCACATGCGGTCGTAGATGTCCATGAAGGACAGCGGGCCCGAGGTGTAGGCGCCGGCGCCCGAGACATAGGCCCCGCGCGGCCGCAGCGTGCTGAACTCATAGCCGATACCACAGTTGTGGATCACCAGGAGGCCGCGGTCTCCGGCCAGATAGTTGTTGTGGCCCTCCACGGTGAAATCGTAGAAAGTCTCGTCGAGCTCCAGGCCGCGGCGGATGCGCTCCACGGGGCGCAGGCTGAGCGCAAAGTCGATCTCGCCGCTGAGCTCGGGGAAACGTGCCCGCCAACGCTCGAGCCAGAGCCGCCCGACCGTCTCACGCTCGTGGTAGCGATGGTAGAAGCCGAGCCGTTGGCGCTCGTCGTGCGCCAGGGCGGCCGCGCACCGGGCGAGCGCCATGCGCAGCGAATCCGTGATACGGAAACGGTCGTACTGGGAAGGCTTCGGTGCAGCCGTCAGGATGCGGCGGCGCTTGCGGCTGTCCGCCATGAAAGGTGCCACCCTGTGGAGGAAGGCGGAGTCGGAGATCTTGAGCATCACGCCTTCGTCCACGATGTCGCGTCCATTGAGCCGGTGCACGCGGCGGCGCCGGCAGGTCAGAGCCCCGTGCACCCCGAAAAGCCCGAGAAGCCCCTGGAGCTCACGGGCGAAGCTTTCCGAGGCAGTGGCAATGGTCACCGCCCCGGTACCCCGATCCACGGTTCCATCGGTGTCGATCAGCCCCGCCAGGAAAGGCAGGAAATGCCGCTCCGGATGCCGCGCGATCCAGGACGGCACCCGCAGGGAACGGGCCTTGGCGCCCACCTGCCAGTCCACCAGCTCCGCGGCGCGGCTCACCGCGAAGCTCGAGACGGCATAGTCCCACACCGGGGTGCCGTTGGCCGTGCAAGCCGCTGCGACCTGCGCCCTGCTTCCGCAGAACGCCGTGAAGAAGCTCGCATAGCGCTCCACCACTTCGCGCTCGGCCGAGCGGATTTTGAAGACGAGCCGCCTGCCCGCGAGGCGGGCCCGCTCGGCCCATGCATGGCGCGTGCGAGCATAGATCTTGCGGCGCTCATAGGCGCTGCCATCCCCCAGGTGTGCCCCAGCGAACCACGCCTCGAGGGCCGAGGCACGTTCGGCCGCCCACGGAAGACGATGCTGGACAAGAGCGTCCGATTCCCGCACCTCACCCGCAGGCACATAACGCAGAGCGCCGTCGCGCCACACGAGCACCGGATGTTTGACTGACGTCCGGAGCCGCACGCCTCCGGCCTGAAGCTCGATGTTCTCCTCCTTCGGCACCCGGACAGTCATGTGGCAGACGATGCGGCGCATCTCGACACGCCTGCGCTCCCGGTCATAGCTCAGGATGAACCTGTGCCGCTCGCGCACCGCCTGCTCCACCGGCACAACGCCGTGCTCTGTGACGACCCGCGTGCCTGGGGCGACACAACCCGCCTTCAGGGTGAGGCCGGCCTCGTGCACCTTGCGCAGGATGTCGTCCATGGAGTCGTGGATGGTGCCCGAGACCGTGCAGTTGATCGTGGAGGTCGCGGGCTTGTGCTCCCAGGCGCCGGCGTTCGAGATGATGCGCCCCGCCGGGATGGCGCCCTGGCGCAGCGCCCACAGGAAGCGCTCGTACCACTCCTCGCGCTTCTCGGGCGTGGCCTCGACCTCGGCCAGCGCGCGCGCGACCCGCTTCCAGGTGTCGTCCATGGTCTCGTCGATGGGGCGGCCGTCGCGCGTCTTGAGGCGGTACTTGCGGTCCCAGATGTCGACGGAGGCAGGCTGGTAGGGGATGTCGGCCGCGCCCTGCAGCCGACGGACATCGGCGATCCTGGTGCTCATGGCGGCGGGACCCTCCGGTTGGCGCTCCGCCGGCGTCGCGCGCCGGCTTGTGATCGTTGTGGGGCGCCGGACCCCAAGATCTTGGGGCGGCATAGATTGTTAGTCTGGCGCAGGCCAGCGGCCCTGTCAATCGCCGTCTGTTTCCCTAACTCTTTGTTATGCCAAACTATTTGAATATCGCCACATACCGATCCCGGGTTGCCGGGGCGGCCGTCGGCGAACACAACATCTTGTGGAAGAGCCTTGCAAGACCCTGTGGGCCCCCTGTGGAAATGCGGGGGAAGACCCATGTCGGGGGACGCGTCCGCTTGAAAAGCACGGTCGCGCTTCCCATGTAGGCCCTAGCCGCGCGGAACCCGCGCGGGAGACGAGACGAGGAGGGAGACCGATGGCGATCACACGCTACGAGCCGTGGAGCCTGATCAACCAGCTCCAGGAGGAGATCAACCGCCTGTTCGAGTCGCGCGGGCTGGCGCCCGGGCGGGAGCAGGAGGGCACCGTCGCCGACTGGGTGCCGGCCGTGGACATCCGCGAGGAGGCCGACCGCTTCGTGATCCTCGCCGACGTGCCGGGCGTGGACCCCAAGGACATCGAGATCACCATGGACAACGGGGTGCTCACCATCAAGGGTGAGCGCGAGACGGCGAGCGAGGAGGAGCGCGAGGGCTACCGCCGTATCGAGCGCGCGCGCGGCACCTTCATGCGGCGCTTCACGCTGCCCGACACGGCCGATGCCGAGCACATCAGCGCGCGCAGCCGCAACGGCGTGCTCGAGATCGTGATCCCCAAGCACGAGCGCGTGCAGCCGCGCAAGATCACGGTCGAGGGCTGAACACCCCGCAGCATGCCGCGGCGGCAGCGGGCCCGCCGCGTGCGGGCCCGCGCCGTGTCACGGCCCGTGGGGGCCCGCGCACGCGCCCGCCGGCGCTCGCGGACACAGGGCGATGGAGTACAAGGACTACTACAAGATCCTCGGCGTGCCGCGCAACGCGAGCCAGGAGGAGATCAAGCGCGCCTACCGCAGGCTCGCGCGCAAGTACCACCCGGACGTCAGCAAGGAGCCGGACGCCGAGGAGCGCTTCAAGGAGGTCAGCGAGGCCTACGAGGTCCTCAAGGACCCCGAGAAGCGCGCGGCCTACGACCGGCTCGGCACCGCCTGGCAGGCGGGCCAGGAGTTCCATCCGCCGCCGGACTGGGAGGAGATCTTCGCCGGCTTCCGGCAGGGAGGCGGCGCGGCCGGGGGCGAGGGGCTCGGCGGCTTCTCGGACTTCTTCGAGACCCTGTTCGGCGGCGGGGGCTTCGCGCGCGGGAGCCGCCGCGCCGGAGGCTTCCGCATGCGCGGCCAGGACGAGTTCGCGCGGCTTCGCATCACGCTCGAGGAGGCCTACCACGGCGGCACGCGGACCCTCGAGCTGCAGGTGCCGGAGATGGACGAGGCCGGGCGCGTGCGCGCGCGCACGCGCCGCATCCAAGTGCGCATCCCGCGGGGCGTGACCGAGGGCCAGCAGATCCGCGTGCCCGGCCAGGGCGCGCCGGGGCTCGGCGGCGGCCCGCCCGGCGATCTCTACCTCGAGGTGGAATTCGCCCCCCACCCGCACTTCCGCGCCGAGGGGCGCGACAT
>WFOW01000099.1 GCA_015487895.1 Gammaproteobacteria bacterium
ATGGCGATGTTGCGGATGAGCTCCATGAGGGTGACGGTCTTGCCCACGCCGGCGCCGCCGAACAGCCCGATCTTGCCGCCCTTGGCGATGGGCATGATGAGGTCGATGACCTTGATGCCGGTCTCGAGGATCTCGACCGCGCCCGCCTGCTCGGCGTAGGTGGGGGCGGGGCGGTGGATGGGCCAGCGGGTCTCGGCCTCCACCGGGCCCTGCTCGTCCACGGGCTCGCCGAGCACGTCGAGGATGCGCCCGAGCGTGCCCTTGCCCACCGGCACGCTGATGGGCTGGCCGGTGTTGGTCACCGATAGCCCGCGCTTGAGGCCGTCGGTCGAGCCCATGGCGATCGTGCGCACCACGCCGTCGCCGATCTGCTGCTGGACCTCCAGCGTCAGCCCGGCCTCCTCGACCTTGAGCGCGTCGTACACCTTGGGCACGGCGTCGCGCGGAAACTCCACGTCGACCACCGCGCCGATGATCTCAACGATCGTGCCCTTGCTCATCTCTCGAACCTCTCTTCCGAAGGCGGCGTCGCCGAGGGCGCGCCGCGCCCGCCCTCGCCGCCGTCGCCTCCCCCTGCCTGCGGCCGCATCGCTTCGCCCAAGCGCCTCACGAGGACACCGCCTCGGCGCCGCCGACGATCTCGGCGATCTCGCGCGTGATGGAGGCCTGCCGCGCCTTGTTGTAGGCGAGCTGCAGCTCCTCGATCATGGTGCCGGCGTTGTCGCTCGCCGCCTTCATCGCGACCATGCGCGCCGCCATCTCGCAGGCGACGTTCTCCACCACCCCGCGGTAGACGAGCGACTCGACGTAGCGCGTCATGAGGGTGTCGATGACGGCCTTGGCCTCGGGCTCGTAGATGTAGTCCCAGTGGTGCGCGAGGCGCTCGTCCACCTTGTCGGCCGTGATGGGAAGGAGCTGGTAGAGCTGCGGCCGCTGCGTCATGGTGTTCACGAAGCGGTTGTGGGCGATGTAGAGCCGGTCGATGCGCCCCTCGTCGTAGGCGTCGAGCATGGCCTTGATGGTGCCGAGCAGCGCCTCGAGCGCCGGGGCGTCGCCGAGGTGCGTGGCGTGGCAGACCACGCGGCCCCCGAACCGCCCGAAGAACTGCAGGCCCTTGTTGCCGATGGCGCAGAGGTCGGCCTCGAGCCCGCGCTCCTGCCACTGGCGAAGCTGCTGCAGCACCAGCCGGAAGAGGTTGACGTTGAGGGCGCCGCACAGGCCGCGGTCGGTGCTGACCACGATCAGGCCCACGCGGCGCGCCTCGCGCTCGTCCAGCCAGGGATGGCGGTACTCCGTGTGCGCGTGCGCCAGGTGCGAGGCGACGGCGCGCATCTTCTCGGCGTAGGGACGCGCGGCGGCCATGCGCTCCTGGGCCTTGCGCATCTTGCTCGCCGCGACCATCTCCATGGCCTTGGTGATCTTCTGCGTGCTCTGGACCGAGCGGATCTTGGTCTTGATCTCGCGCGCGCCGGCCATCCCGGCTACCTCCTCCCGCCGCTCACCAGCTATGGTTGGCCTTGAAGTCCTTGAGCGCGGCGTGCAGCGCCTGCTCGATCTCGGGCGTGTAGTCGAGCTCGCGGTTCATCCGCTCGAGCAGGTCCTTGTGCTCGCTGCGCATGTAGTCGAGGAGGGCGTCCTCGAAGGCGGTCACCTTCCGCACCTCCACGTCGTCCAGATAGCCCTCGTTGACGGCGAACAGCGAGACGGCCATCTCGGCCACCGACATGGGCGCGTACTGGCGCTGCTTCATGATCTCGGTGACGCGCTGGCCGCGCTCGAGCTGCTTGCGCGTGGCCTCATCGAGGTCGGAGGCGAACTGCGCGAAGGCGGCGAGCTCGCGGTACTGGGCGAGCGCGAGCCGCACGCCGCCGCCGAGCTTCTTGATGAGCTTGGTCTGGGCGGCGCCGCCCACGCGCGAGACCGAGAGCCCCGCGTTGACCGCGGGGCGGATGCCGGCGTTGAAGAGGTCGGTCTCGAGGTAGATCTGCCCGTCGGTGATGGAGATGACGTTGGTCGGCACGAAGGCGGAGACGTCGCCGGCCTGGGTCTCGATGATGGGCAGCGCCGTCAGCGAGCCCGTGCGGCCCTTGACCCTGCCGCCCGTGACCTTCTCGACGTAGTCGGCGTTGACGCGCGCGGCGCGCTCGAGCAGGCGCGAGTGCAGGTAGAAGATGTCGCCGGGGTAGGCCTCGCGCCCGGGCGGGCGGCGCAGCAGCAGCGAGATCTGTCGGTAGGCCCAGGCCTGCTTGGTGAGGTCGTCGTAGACGATGAGGGCGCCCTCGCCGCGGTCGCGGAAGTACTGGCCCATGGCGCAGCAGGCGCAGGGGGCGATGTACTGAAGCGCCGCCGACTCGGCAGCGGTCGCCGCCACGACGATGGTGTGC
>WFOW01000100.1 GCA_015487895.1 Gammaproteobacteria bacterium
AGGTGATGCCGAGGAGCTTGGCGGCGGCGGTCTTGTTGTAGCGGGTGCGCTCGAGGGCCTTGAGGATGGCGTCGCGCTCGACCTGCTCGAGATAGTCCTCGAGCGGCATGGTCCCGGGCTCGAGGCCCGCGGGGCCGGGCCCCTCGTCGCCGAGCGGGGCACGCTCGGGGAGCCGCAGGTCCTCCGCGCGGATGACCTCGCCCTCGGCCAGCGTGCAGGCGCGCTCGAGGATGTTCTCGAGCTCGCGCACGTTGCCCGGGAAGGGGTAGGCCTGGAGGGCCTCCATGGCGTCGTCGGCGAGGGCGGGGATGCGGGTGCCGGTGTTGCGCGCGATGCGCTCGAGGATGTGCCGGGCGAGCTGGGGGATGTCCTCGGGACGCTCGCGCAGGGGCGGGACGCGCAGCTCGATGACGTTGATCCGGTAGTAGAGATCCTGGCGGAAGGCGCCCTCGCGCACGAGCGCGGCGAGGTCCTTGTGCGTGGCCGAGAGGATGCGCACGTCCACCGGCACCTCCTTCTGGGCGCCCACCGGCCGCACGGCCCGCTCCTGGATGGCGCGCAGGAGCTTGACCTGCATGTGCAGCGGCAGGTCGGCGACCTCGTCCAGGAAGAGGGTGCCGCCGTTGGCGGCCTGGAACAGGCCCTCCTTGTCGGCCACGGCGCCCGTGAAGCTGCCCTTGCGGTGGCCGAAGAGCTCGCTCTCCATGAGGTCGGCGGGGATGGCGCCGCAGTTGACGGCGACGAAGGGCTTGTCGGCGCGCGGGCCCTTCTCGTGGATGAGGCGCGCGACCAGCTCCTTGCCCGTGCCGGACTCGCCCGCGATGTAGACCGGCGCCTGGCTGCGGGCGAGCTTGACGATGGTCGAGCGGATCTGGCGCATGGCCGGCGAGTCGCCGAGGAGCTGCAGGCGCGAGCGGCGGTCGCGTCCGGGATATTCGGTATCGCGCAGGCGCAGGGCCGAATGCACCAGGTTGCGCAGCACGCCGAGGTCAACGGGCTTGGAGACGAAGTCGAAGGCGCCGGCCTTGAGCGCCTCCACGGCGGACTCCATGCTGCCGTAGGCGGTGATGACCGCCACCGGGAGCTCGGGGTGGCGCCGCTGGATCTCGCGCACGAGATCGATGCCGGAGCCGTCGGGCAGGCGCATGTCCGTCAGGCACAGGTCGTAGCGGCCCCGCTCGAGGGCGGCGCGCGCCTCGGCGAGCGTCGCGGCCGCCTCGGTGTCGATGTCCATGCGCCCGAGGGTGAGCTCCAGGAGCTCGCGGATGTCGGCCTCGTCGTCGACGATGAGCGCGCGGTGCGTGGCCACCTCAGCTCTCCAGGCGTGCCGGCGGGAAGCTGATCCGGAAGCAGCAGCCGCCGCGCGGGTTCGGCACCAGGGTGAGGTGCGCGCCGTTGACCTCGCACAGCTCGCGCGCGAGATAGAGCCCGAGGCCGCTGCCCTCGGCGCGCGTGGTGTAGAAGGGCTCGAAGACGCGCTCGGCCTCCCCGGGCGGGATGCCCGGGCCCTCGTCGCAGACCTCGATGACGGCGCCGCCCGCCGCGCCGGCCGGGCGCCCCGCGCGCAGGGCGATGCGCAGCCTCCCGTCCGCGCCGCGCCCGTGGTCGGCGGCGTTCTGGCACAGGTTCCACAGCACCTGGTGCAGGTGCGACGGGTCGGCTCGCACGACGAGCTTGTCCTCGGCGGCGACCGTGAGCTCGCCCTCGCCGAGGTGGGCGGCGCGCGCGAACTCGGCGGCGAAGCCCTCGAGCCAGGGGCGCAGCTCCACGGGCTCGGGCTGGCCCGGGCCGCCGCGCGAGAGCTGGAGCACGTTCTCGACGATGGTGTTCATGCGCCCGGCCTGGGCGACGACGATGTCGGCGAGGCGCCGGTCGGGGCCCGTGAGGGCCTCGGACTCCGAGAGGAGCTGCGCGGCGTGGCTGATGGCGCCTAGGGGATTGCGGATCTCGTGGGCGATGCTCGCCGTCAGGCGCCCGAGGGCGGCGAGCTTCATCTGATGGGCGCGCTGGACGATGGCGGCGGTGTCCTCGAGGAAGAGGGCGGTGCCGGCGCGCTCGCCGGCGCCGAGCGGGACGCAGCGCACGTCGTATTCGCCGCCGTCGGCGGTGCGCAGCGGCGCGGGGGCGGCCGTCGGGTCGCGGCGCCAGGCCGCGTAGCGCTCGCCGAGCTCGGGGGAGACCTCGCGCAGGGGCCGGCCCTCCATGCCGCCGGCGGGCATGCCGAGGATGCGCCAGGCGGCGCTGTTGGCGAGCCTCACGCGTCCCTCCGCGTCGACGACGACCACGCCGGCCTCCAGCCGCTGGACGATAGTTTCATTGAGCTGCGCGAGGTTGGCAAGGTCGACGCCGCGCCGCTCGGCGAGCGCCTCGGTCGCGCGCAGCCGCTCGGCGAGCCAGTTGACGAGCACCGCGCCGGCGAAGCATGTTGCGCCCAGCAGCCCTGCCTGGCTGTAGGCGGTCGGGCCCGTGCCCCAGCCGGCGGCCTGGGCGTAGATCTCGCCGGCAAGCACCGACAGGCTGGCGAGCGCGGCGAAGCCCAGGCTCTGGCGGCGGCCGGTGAGCACGCTCCCGGCGCCGACACTGATGATGACGAGCAGCGCGAGCCCCCCGCGCACGCCGCCCGTGGCGAAGGCGAGCAGGGTGAGCGCGGCGACGTCCACCAGCACCGCGAGGCTGAGCTGGAGCTCGAGCCGCGGGCGGCGGCGGGCGGCGAGCCAGGCCGCCGCCACCGTCGCCGCGAGATAGGCCGCCGCCGTTCCGAGATAGAGCCGCGGCAGCCAGCGCAGCTCGTGGCCGGGCGTGAGCCCTGCGAGCCCGATGGCGAGCAGGAAGGCCGCGATCAGGACGCGGTAGGCCGCGAAGTAGCGCAGCGCCCGCCAGGCCTGTCCGGTGGCGTGGCCGGCAGGCCTCTCTGGCGCCGTCGGGCGGGGACGCGGCACGGGCACGTCCTGCGCGGAGGCGGCACGTGCGCGGGTCGTGGCCGTCATGCGGGAGCGGGCACGGGTCCGGGCACGCCTCAGGGCGGAGGGGCCGCGTTGCCGGGCCCGAGGATCTCGCGTGCCGTCAGCACGGCCTCGGGCAGCCGCTCGGGCGCGAGCCTGTCCTCGCCCCGGCAGGTCTCGGCCTTGGCGTACCCGGCCGGCCCGGGCTGCCTGTAGCGCTCGACGATGCCCTCCGTCAGATCCGCGAGCCACACCTCCGGCACGCCATGGCGGGCGTAGAGCGGCACCTTGGTCTCGCGGTCGTACGCGGCAGAGCTGTCGCACACCTCCACCAGCAGCAGCACGTCCCCGGGCCCCGGATGGCGGGTCCGGTAGCCGTCCGGACGGGGACGGAGCAGCGCCAGGTCCGGCCGGGGCATCGAGCCCTCGCCCAGCCGCAGCGGATTCTGGACGGAGACGAGCGCCTTCCGGCCGGCTCGTTCGGTGAAGAGGCGTGTGAGCTCGATCAGCGTCCCTGCGTGCGCAGCGCCTATCGGCGGCATGTCGACGATCTGTCCGTCGATGAGCTCGACACGGTCGCCGTCGCGCAGCATCCCCGCCTCGGCCATGCGGAGGAAGTCGTCCGCCGTCAGCCTGTGCCTCTTGATCGCGAAGGCCATGGGTCGAGCCGCGGGCCTGGTCCCGGATGAAGCCCTGGCCGCCATTATAGGTGACCACGGCGTGGGTGTGCCGGGAGACGGGAGACGGGTTACGGGAGACGGGTTACGGGAGTCGGGTTACGGGAGACGGGTTGCGGGAGACGGGTTGCGGGAGACGGGTTGCGGG
>WFOW01000101.1 GCA_015487895.1 Gammaproteobacteria bacterium
TCGAAGGCGCGGTAGAAGGCCTGCTCGGCTTCCTCGGGCGTGGCGTGCATGGGACGCAGCATAGCGCGGCGGCGGCGCGGCGCGGCAGGCCGGCACCGCCGGCGGCGGGGCGGGGGCGATGAGCGGCGCGCGCGTCCTCGTCGTCGGCAACGCCGTCCTCGACGTGGTGCTGCGCGTGCCGCACCATCCGGCCGAGGACGAGGAGCTGCGCGCGCTGGGGCGCCGCCTCGCGCCCGGCGGCAACGCCGCCAACACCGCCGCCGTGCTCGCCGCCCTCGGCCACCGCGTGGCGCTGCTCGCGGTGCTCGCCGCCGACGCCGAGGGCCGCACGCTGGAGGCGATGCTCGCCCGCCGCGGCGTCTCCCTCGCCCACGCGGTGCGCCGCGAAGGGGCCACGCCCGTCTCCTACGTGCTGCTGAGCGCCGCGACCGGCGCGCGCACCATCGTCCACCACCGCGCCCTGCCGGAGCTCGAGGCGGCCGACCTCGACGCCGTGCCGCTGGAGGGCCTCGCCTGGGCGCACTTCGAGGGCCGCAACGTGGAGGCGCTGGGGGCCATGATGGCGCGCGTGCGGGCGCGTGCGCCGCGCGCAGGGGTCTCGCTGGAGCTCGAGAAGCCGCGCCCGGGCCTCGAGGCGCTGGCCGGCCGCGCCGACCTGGTGGTCGCTGCGCGCGCCTACGCCGCCGCGCGCGGCTGGGCCACGCCGGAGGCGGCGCTCGCCGCGCTGCGCGCGCTCGCCCCACGGGCGCTGCTGGTGTGCGCCTGGGGCGAGGAGGGGGCGGCCTGGTCGGCGCCGGACGGCGCCTCGGGGCGCGTGCCGGCCTTCCGCGCTGGGCCCGTGGCCGATACCCTCGGGGCCGGCGACGTGCTCAACGCCGGGCTCGTCCACGGCCTCGCCGCCGGCCTGCCGCCGGCCGAGGCGGTCGCCGGCGCCGTGCGGCTCGCCGGCCGCAAGTGCGCGCGCGAGGGGCTCGACGGGCTCGGCCCGGAGGACTGGGAGCCATGACGGAGCGAGGCGTGCTCTGCCGCCTCGAGGACATTCCGGACGGGGGCGCCCGCGGGCTGGAGCTTCCGGACGGCACGCCCGCGCTCGCGGTGCGCCGCGGCGGGCGCGTGCACGTCTACGTCAACCGCTGCCCGCACACCGGCCTCAACCTCGAGTGGCGCCCGGACGACTTCCTCACCCCCGAGGGCGACCTCATCCGCTGCGCCACGCACGATGCGCGCTTCCGCATCGAGGACGGGCTGTGCGTGGCCGGCCCCTGCGCGGGCGACGCGCTGGAGCCCGTGCCCGTCGAGGTGCGCGGCGGGGAGGTGCGCCTCGTCCGGGGCGGCGCCGGGTGATCGCCACCGCCACCATGCTCTTTCCCGTCTGGGCGCTGGCCGCCTGCGCCGCCGCCTGGCTGTGGCCCGCGCCCTTCGCCGCCCTCAAGCCGGCCATCGTGCCCCTGCTCGGCGTGGTCATGTTCGGCATGGGCGCGACGCTGACGGCGGCGAGCTTCGCCGAGGCCCTGCGCCGGCCCGGCACGGTGGCGCTCGGCGTGGCGCTCCAGTACCTGGTGATGCCGGCGGCGGGGTGGGTGGCCGCCACGCTCGCGGGCCTGCCGCCGGCGCTCGCCGCGGGCCTGATCCTCGTCGGGAGTTGCCCCGGCGGCACCGCCTCGAACGTGATCTGCTACCTCGCGCGCGGCGACGTGGCGCTGTCCATCACCCTCACCGCCGTCTCCACGCTGCTCGCGGCGTGGGCGACGCCGCTCCTCACCTGGCTCTGGGCGGGCGCGCGCGTGGAGGTGCCGGTGGCGGCGATGATGCGCGATGCCGCCGCCATCGTGCTGGTGCCGGTCGCGCTCGGCGTGCTCGCCAACACCCTGTGGCACCGGCGGCTCGCGCGCGTGCGCCGCGCCATGCCGCTGGTCTCGGTGGCGGCCATCGCCCTCATCATCGCCATCATCGTCGCCCTCACGCGCGAGCGGCTCGCGGCCGTGGGCCCGGCGCTGGGCGCGGCCGTGGCGCTGCACAACGCCCTCGGCCTCGCGCTCGGCTACGCGGCCGCGCGCATCCTCGGCCTGGATCGGCGGCTCGCGCGCACGCTCGCCATCGAGGTCGGGATGCAGAACTCCGGGCTCGGCGTGGCGCTCGCCGCGAAGCACTTCGGCGCGCTCGCGGCGCTGCCGGGGGCGCTGTTCTCGGTCTGGCACAACCTCACGGGTTCGGCCCTCGCCGCCTGGTGGTCCCGCCGCACCGCCTAACGCCAGCGGGCCTTGCGCCCGGGCGGGCGCGCCGCAGGGCCCGCCTTCTCGGCCACCCGTTCGAGCGGTGCGGTCCCGAAGGGCGCCGCCCCAGCGCCCACAGCGACGCCGTGCTCAAGGCCGTCACGCGCCGGTGGGAGACCCTCCGCCCTCGCCAGGACCCTCGTTGATGCCTCAGGCGGGCCAAAGCGGCTTCCAGCCGCGATTCCTCAGCCATTGGTCGGGGCTGGAAGCCCCTCCCACACAGGCGGGTTACGGCTTGCAGGCTACGGTGTTCAGTCACCCGTCCCCCGTAACCCGTCACCCGTTCACCATGCAAGCGGCCTCGGTTTCGGACGGCGACCCGTGTGAACATGCGGCGAATTAATTAAAATAAACTGGGCAAAATTTTAACTCGTATTGGGCGAGTTTAGATTTCGATATGGAAGCCAGCCGCTTCACCGAGCGATCCCTGGGCCGTCTCGTCGAGATCGGCGCCTCGGTGTCCCGCTGGGCCTTTGTGCCAGAGCCCTTGCCGGAGGTTTGGGATGTTCCCGGCCGCTTGTGGCCCCTCGTCGCCGAGGCACGTCAGGCGGTGGGCAGGCTGGACGGGGCCGGGCGGCACATGCCGGCCCATGAGCTGCTTCTCCGTCCCCTCCAGCGCCGCGAGGCCCTGCGCTCGTCGAGCATGGAGGGCACGCACGCGACGCCCCTGGAGCTCCTGCTGTTCGAGCTGGAGCCGCGGGAGCCGCGCGCCGAGACCGACCAGGTCAACGCCTGGCGGGAGGTCTTCAACTACGGTCACGCCCTGGCCGCGGGCCGCGAGCACCTCGACGCGGGCTACCCTCTGTCGCTGCACCTGATCCGGTCCCTGCACAGGGAGCTGCTCGCCGGTGTCCGGGGCTCGGACCGTCATCCGGGCGAGTTCCGCACCTGCCAGGTCCACGTGGGGTCCGACGCCCGCTACGTGCCGCCGCCGCCCCACATGCTCCCGGAATGCCTGGAGGCGCTGGAGCGGGCCCTCCGGGATCTGCCGCGCACCGATCCCCTCGTCCGCGCATTCATGATCCACTACCAGGTCGAGGCCATCCATCCGTTCGCGGACGGCAACGGCCGCGTCGGCCGCCTTCTGCTGTCGTTGCAGATCTATCGTGACTTGGGTCTCCACGCGCCCTGGCTCTACCTGAGCCCGTACTTCGAGCGCTACAAGGACGAGTATGTGGACCGTCTGTTCCGCGTGAGCACACACGGCGACTGGGAAGGATGGCTGGAGTTCTGCCTGCGCGGCGTCGTCTCCGAGGCGAATGCCTCTATGGACCGGATAGACCGGCTCCTTGCGCTCAGAGAGCGCTATCGGGACGTGGCCCACGCCGCGAGGCGCGGCCGGCTGCACGCGGTCATAGACCGGCTCTTCGAGTTCCCTGTGATCACCATCCCCCAGCTTGCACGCAGGCTCCGGGTGAGCTACCCCACGGCCAAGGCGGACGTCGGCGCGCTCGCGGACCTAGGCATTCTCCAGGAAGGCCCCACGCGCACGCGCCCCAAGGTCTTCCTCGCCAAGGAGATCATGCGCATCTCCTATGACGCCGACATGTGATCGCCGCAGTCTGCGCCCCGTCCGTGGGGGAACGGCAACGGCTCGGTGCGTTCGGCGACGGCCGTCAGGTCGTGGCAGAGGCGGCGAGGACGCGCTCGCGCAGGAGCTCCGCCTCCACGGCCTCGCGCACCAGCGCGCGGGTGCCGGCGCCGGCGCCGGCGGGGCAGCGCTCGGCGGTGCGCCGCTCGAGCTCCGCGCGCGCGCCGAGGAGCAGGTCGGTGCGGCAGCCCATGAGCGGGTCCCACAGCGCCACCGCCCGCGGGCGCGCGCGCCGCACGCGCTCGTAGGCCTCCACCGGGTCGAGGCCCTCGACGAAGCTGAGATAGGCTGCGGCCACCAGCGGCGAGCGCCCCACGCCCTGCGTGCAGTGCACGTAGACCCGGCGATGGGCCGACAGCAGCCCGTGCAGGGTGCGCACCGCCTCGGGGAGCCTGCGGCGCATGTCGGCCTCGTCGAAGTCGCGCATCGGCACGCGCCGCGCCTCCACGCCTGCGGCGGCCAGCGCCGCGGCGAGCCCCTCCCAGTCGAGGCCGAGGGCGGCGAGGCACTCGTCGTGCTGCAGGCTGAGCAGGCCGTCGACGCCCGCGAGCTCGAGCGCGGCGAGATCGTCCGAGGAGACGGGGCACTCGCCGACCAGCAGCCGCCCGTCGATGCGTGACCAGTCCATGCCTCACAAAGCTCTGATCAATCCGCTACGCGGATTGATCCGCTAGGGTGCTTCGCGGCCATTTTGATTTTTCCCGTATCGTCATGCACTTCCATGTGCATGGACCTTGCCGCGGCCGTCCCTGGCCGCGGGGAAGCCCTGAAAAATCAGATTTTTCAGGGCTTCCTTCAAAGTCTGCGCCGGGGCGCCGCGCCGCGTCCGTGCGCCGCTTCGCGCCCGCGCCGTGCGCGCGTCGCACCCGCGTCCGCCGGCGCCGAGGCGAGACGGTGCGCGGCGCGCGCGGGCTCCGGCAGGCGGAAGCGGCCCGTGCAGGCGAGCGTGAGCGCGACCGCGGTGGGCAGGCTCACGCGGTGGCCGGTGGAGACGTAGACGGGGCGCACGCCGGCGCGCGTGCGCACGACCGCGCCGATGCGCTCGCTGCCGTCGACGAGCGGCGTCCAGCTCCCGCGCGCCTCCGGCACGGGGCCGTGCGCGCCGACGAGGCGCGACTTGGCCACGCCGATGCTCGGGATGCCCGTCACAACGCCGAGGTGGCAGGCGAGGCCGAAGCGGCGCGGGTGGGCATAGCCCTGCCCGTCACACAGCAGCAGGTCGGGGGCGGCGGCGAGGCGCTCGAGCGCGGCGAGCGCCGCCGGCACCTCGCGGAAGGAGAGCAGCCCCGGCACGTAGGGGAAGCGCGTGGGCTCGCGCACGACGGCCTCCTCCAGCGGCTCGAGCGCCGGGAAGGAGAGCACCGCCACCGCCGCGCGCGTCACGCGCCCGCCCTCCTCGAAGCCGATGTCGATGCCGGCCACGCGCCGCAGCGGCCCCAGGCGGTCGGCGGTCTCGACGCGCCGCGCGAGCCGTGCCTGGATGGCCCGCGCCTCGGCAGGCGTCACGTCCCAGCGATGGGGCGCGTGGTAGCGGGCGCTCACCACACACGCCGTGCGAAGGCAAAAGAAAAGGGCGGGCGCATCGCGCCCGCCCCGGGCTTCTGGGCGAGGTTCACGGGCCTGCCGCCTTCGCCGCGGCGCTGCGCCCCAGGGGGTGTTGCCTCGGGATGATGGCTCCGGATGAGGTGCCGCACCGCCTCGATCCGGCGCTGGGGCGCCCGCCGGACCGGCTGCCGGGCCGTGCGATCCGGCCGGCCGGGCGGGCGGCGGCAGCGCCCGGGTTCCCGCGCCCAGGCCCCGAAAGAGGGCCGGTTGCCGATGCCCGCACCTCCGGGACGGGGAGGCTCGCGGGCCCGGTCCCCAAGTATAGCGCCACCACCGGCCCGCGCATGTGGAAAAAATGTGTTTTGCGAACAACGCGTTGTTGTGCAGTGTCCGCAGGGGGCGCCGGCTGGTCCGCAAGCCGTTGATCCGCCGTGCGCGGCCCGGGGCCGTGCTACCCTCTCGCCCATGGAGCGCCTGCTGCACGAGTTCGTCGTCCTTTTCGTGGTCGTCGATCCCGTGGGGATCGCGCCCATCTTCATGGGGCTGGCGGCGGGCCTCCCGGAGGCGGAACGGCGCCGCACGGCGCTGCGGGCGGTGCTCCTCTCCGCCGCGCTGATGCTCGCCTTCGCCTTCGCGGGCGAGCCCCTGCTCACGGCGCTCGGCATCGGGCTGCCGGCCTTCCGGATCGCCGGCGGCCTGCTGCTGTTCCTGCTCGCCCTCGACATGGTCTTCGTGCGGCACACGGGGCTGCGCACCACGACGCCCTCGGAGCGCGAGGAGGCGCGCCGCCGCGAGGACCTCTCGGTCTTCCCGCTCGCCTTCCCGCTCATCGCCGGTCCGGGCGCCCTCACCACCGTGATCCTGCTGGCGGCGGGGCGCGAGGGCGCGGCCGCGTGGGCGCAGCTCGCGGGCGTGATCCTCGCCGTGGTGGCGGCCACGGCCGCGGCGCTGTGGCTCGCCGCGCACATCACGCGCCTGCTCGGCCAGACCGGAGCGAACATGGTGACCCGGGTGCTCGGGCTGGTGGTGGCGGCGCTCGCCGTGCAGTACGTGCTCGACGGCCTGCGCGGCGCGCTGGGCGGCCTCAGTCCGCCATGAAGGGCGCCTGCGCCCCGCGCGGGCGGCGCGGCAGGTGCCGGAGCGACCAGCCTTCCCCGCCGCCGGCCCGGCAGACCTCGAAGCGGAAGGGCGGCGGGAGCCCCGGCACCACGAAGCGCAGGTCCGAGAGCCACACGCATTCGCGCCCGGCTGTGTCGCGGCTCGCAGCGAGCACGAAGGGCAAGGCCGCGAAGCGGCGGAAGCCTTCGAGCTCGGGCCGCGCCCAGGCGGCGGCCGCGAGCGGGTGGCGCCTCCCCCGCGCCGGGTGCTCGGCCGGTTCCCAGCGCAGGGTGCCCGCGGGGCGGTAGGCGGAGGCGATGCGCTCCAGCCAGCCGTCGCCGCCGGCCGCGTGTGCCACGCCGCCCGCGCCCAGCCGCACGTGCGCGACCTCGTAGCCGCGCGGCGTCTCCACCACGAGCTTCCAGCGCAGCGGCGAGAGCGGCTGGGGCAGCGCCCGGGCGCGGTCGGGCGGGAGCCCCAGCGCGGCGGCATGGGCACGGGCGATGCCGAGGGCGCGCTCGTGCAGCGCGGCCTCGATGCCCACCACCGCCGCCGCGGCGGCGAGCGCGGCGAGCGCCGTGCGCCGCGGGCCCCAGCGCGCGCCGGCCAGGAGCCCCGCGGCGAGCGGTGCCGTCACCAGCGGATCCACCACGAAGGTGCTCTCGAGGCTGAAGCGCCGCCCGCTCAGCGGCCACAGGATGGCCGTGCCGAAGGGTGTGATCAGGTCGCCGGCCACGTGCAGGGCCATGCCCGCCAGGCACAGCGCCCAGACGCGCCGCATCCCCAGCAGGCGGCGCGCCGGGCGCAGCAGCCACGCGAGCAGGACCGCCCACAGCGGCAGCAGGGGGAGGGCATGGGTGAAGGTGCGGTGCCAGTTGAGGTAGGTGAGCGGGTCGGCGAGCAGGCGCAACAGGTAGTCGAGGTCCGGGGCCAGCACCGCCGCCACGCCGGTCCACGTGGCGGCGCGCCTCAGGCGGTGCTCGGCGCCGGACGGGCTCAGCGCGCGCCCGGCGAGGGCGCCGCTCAGGGCGTGGGTGACGGGGTCCAAGCGGCCTCCCGCGGGCGGTGGACGGCGACGAAGGCCGCCACCAGCCGCTCGAGCAGGTGGCGGGTCTCCATCCTATCCGGGGAGGCGTCGGCCATCCAGCGGGCGAAGGCCGCGAGGTAGATGGCGGTGAGGGCGGTCTCCTCGATCGCGCGCCGCGGGCCGGCGTGCTCGATGCCGGCGGCCTCGCGCATCCACTGCACCGTGCGGCTGATCCGGACGAGGGCGGGGACCTGGATGTGGATGTGGCCGGGCTCGAGCTTGGCGAGGATCATCTGCCGGGTGACGCGCCGGTGCGCGGCGAGCGCCTCGAGCCATGCCCAGATGACCGCAACGAGACGCGCCCGCAGCGGCCGGCGGCGGAAGTCCGGCGCGCGGGCGGCCGCCAGCGCCGCGCGGTCGGCGCGGTCGAACCAGGCGTCGATCAGGGCGTCCTTCTCGGGAAAGCAGGCGCGCACCTCCTCGAGGCCGATGCCGAGGCGGTCGGCCACGTGGTGCAGGCGCACCGCCTCCCACGAGCCCAGCTCCTCGGCGAGGGCGACCGCGGCGTCGACGATGCGCTCGCATTCGACCCCCGCCGCGGGGCGCGGCGCTTGCGCGGCCATGACGGTCGGCCCGCCGGCCCCGCGCCGGCGGGCTCCGGCCTCAGACGTGCTTGGTGTCGCCGGGGCCCATCCCCGCGGGGTTGTCGAGGCTGTGCTCGAAGTGCTTGGCGGGGTTCTCCACCTCGAGCTCGAGGTACTGGCGCTTGGTCTCCTCGGACTCGAAGTAGATCTTCACCGCCATCTCGCCCTCGCCCTCGATGACGTAGGGGTGGTTCTCGGGGTCCTTGATGTCGCGGCCCGTGATGGGATCGGTGGTGGAGACGATCATGGCGTCACCTCCTCTTGCGACATGACGAGGGGCTCTACCGTGAATATAGCCGCGCCGGGTGGCCCTTCAAGGGCCACATGGCGTGACCGCCGTCACGGCAGCGCGCGCGGCGCCGCCTAGCATGGTGCGTTCCGGGACGCTGGCCTCCGCGCCGGCGGGAGGGAGAAGAACAACAAGGCTAGAGCCGGGGCCGGGGCGGGGCGCCCGTCGCCGGCCCCGGCGGATGGAGGTGGGCGCCATGATGCACGAGGTGCGCGAGGGCGGGGCCGCGCCGGAGCCCCGCGGTCTGCTGCCGGACCGGGCGGCGCTGCGCGAGCTGGTGCCGCTGAGCAGCCTCTCGGACGAGCGCCTCGAGGAGCTCGTCTCCCTGGCGAGCCTCGAGAGCCAGCCGGCGGGGACGGTGCTCTTCCGCCGCGGCGAGCTCGACAACCAGGCGCTCTACCTGCTCTCGGGGCAGGTGCGGCTGCTCTTCCCGGAGGAGGACGCCGAGCGCATCGTCAAGGCCGGCACCGAGGAGGCGCGCCACCCCCTCGGCGACCGCCAGCCGCGGCGCGCGACCGCCGTGGCGATGACGGCCGTGACGGTGCTGCGCGTGGACGCCAACCTCCTCGACTACATGCTCACCTGGGACCAGATCACGGCCCTGGAGGGGCCGGAGGGAGACGGTGAGCGCGAGGACGAGGAGGCGGGCCGCCGGTTGCGCCGGCTCCTTCGCGCGCTGCCCTTCCGGGCGGTGCCGCCGGCCAACCTGCGCCGGCTGCTCGAGCGCATCGAGCGCGTGCCGGTGCGCGCCGGCGACGTGGTGGTGCGCCAGGGCGAGCACGGCGACTACTACTACCTGATCGACCAGGGGCGCGCGCGCGTGACGCGCACCATCGAGCTCGCGCGCCTGTCGCAGGGGGCGGGCTTCGGCGAGGAGGCGCTGCTGTCGGAGGGGCGGCGCAACGCCACGGTCACCATGGAGACCGACGGCGTGCTGCTGCGCCTGTCCAAGCGCGACTTCGACACGCTCCTCAAGGAGCCCGTGCTGCATTGGATCGAGGCCGACGAGGCGCGCCGGCGCGTCAACGCCGGCGCGCGCTGGCTCGACGTGCGCCACGCCAAGGAGTTCCACCGCTTCCACCTTCCGGGCGCGGTCAACCTGCCGCTGCACGAGCTCAGGCTGCGGCTGGACGAGCTCGATCCCGGCACCCACTACGTCTGCTACTGCCGCACGGGGCGGCGCGCCTCGGCCGCGGCCTTCCTGCTGATGCAGCGCGGCATCGAGGTGAGCGTGCTGCGCGGCGGCCTCCAGGCCCTGCCGCAGTTCCGGGTCGTCTGATGACGGCGCCGCGCCGCCGCCCCGGCGCGGTCCGCGGGCTAGGGGGCGGGGTTGGGCTGGCGCGCGTGGATGGCCTCGATGCCCTCGAGCACCTTCGGCGGCAGATCGAGGTCGGCGCTCGCGAGATCGGCCTCGAGCTGCTCCATGGTGGTGGCGCCGATGATGACCGAGGTCACGAAGGGGCGCGTGCGCACGTAGGCGAGCGCCATCTGCGCGGGATCCAGGCCGTGGCGGCGGGCGAGCGCCACGTACTCGGCCGTGGCGCGCTCGGCCTCCGGCGAGCTGTAGCGGCGATAGTCCGGATACAGGGTGAGCCTCGCCCTTGGCGGCCGCGCCCCGCCAAGGTACTTGCCCGTGAGCACACCGAAGCCGAGCGGCGAGTAGGCGAGCAGCCCCACGCCCTCGCGGTGGGAGATCTCGGCGAGCCCGATCTCGTAGGTGCGGTTGAGCAGGCTGTAGGGGTTCTGGATGGAGGCGATGCGCGGCAGCCCCGCGCGCTCGGCCGCGTGCAGCCAGCGCATCACGCCCCAGGGCGTCTCGTTGGAGACGCCGATGGCGCGCACCTTGCCCTCGCGTACCAGCGCCGCCAGCGTCTCGAGCGTCTCCTCGATCGGCACCACGTCCGGCGGGTCCGGCTCCGGCGTGTAGCCGAGGCGGCCGAAGAAGTTGGTGCTGCGGTCCGGCCAGTGCACCTGGTAGAGGTCCACATGGTCGGTGCGCAGGCGCCTGAGGCTCCCCTCGAGGGCGTCGCGCACGTGGCTCGCGGCGAGCTTCGGCCCCCCGCGGATCCAGGGCAGCCAGTCGGCGCGCCCGCTCACCTTGGTGGCGAGGACCACGCGCTCGCGCCGCCCGGGCGACTTCGCCAGCCAGCGGCCGATGATGGCCTCGGTCTCGCCCTGCGTGGCCGCGCGCGGCGGCACCGGGTACAGCTCGGCGGTGTCGATCAGGTTGACGCCGGCGTCGAGGGCGCGGTCGAGCTGGGCGTGGGCCTCGGCCTCGGTGTTCTGCTCGCCGAAGGTCATGGTGCCCAGGGCGAGCACGCTCACCTCGATGCCGGTGTCGCCGAGGGGGCGGCGCTCCATGGCGGCTCCCGTCGCGCTCAGAAGACGGCCAGCACGCCGGTCCAGCCGTAGAGGCGGTCGCGGTGGATCTCGCCGTTGGCGAAGAAGCCGACCAGCGGCACCTCGCCGAGGCGCTCGCGGATGAGGCCGAGCTCGCGCGAGCCCTCGCCGAAGGTGTGGCGGCCGCGCCCCAGGCAGGAGAAGTAGAGCGCCCCGCGCGGCGGGTGGTCGAGGCGGGCGGCGAGCTCGTCGGCCATGCGCTCGAGGTCGCGCCAGGCGGTGTTGGCGTCGCGCCGGCAGAACAGCAGCGGCTGGCCGGGCTCGAGCAGCTCGCCGACCGCGAGCAGGCGGTGGCGCGTGTCGACGCCCACGATGTTGCGCACCAGGTAGTCGCCGGTGTCGTCGCCGGGAACGGGGAAGCCCGCGAAGATGTAGCCCGCCGCGCGGCGCAGGTCGCGCGCCAGCACCTCGCCGATCTCCTCCTCGAAGACGTCGAGGGCCGGGCGGCCGTCGATGCCGATGAGGATGTTGCGCTCGCACTCGGTGACGACGTGGCGCTGGCCGATGGGGGTGCAGCCCTGGCTGAGCGCGGTGCGCACCCCCAGGGCGCCGTCGAGGAGCACGCCCGAGAGGCAGCCCTCGGCGGTCGCCCCGGCCGCCTGCACGTGGCGGCCGCGCGAGGAGCTGAGCCCGCCCACCAGGAAGCCGTTGGGCAGCACGGCGGCGAGCTGGCCGATGAGGCGCGGCAGGTGCGGGTTGTGCGGGTCGCCGTGGACGATTCCGAGGCAGCTCTCCAGGCGGCCGAGCCAGCCGGCGTGCTCGGCGAGGGCGCTCAGGTCCTCGCGCAGGGGCGGCAGCAGGCGCCAGCGCTCCGGGGGGAGCGGTGCGGCCATGACGGCGAGCCCCGGCTGCTCGTAGTGCTCGTGGCCGGTCCAGCAGATGCCGGTGCCGACCGTGCCCGCCCAGTGCTCGATGCCCGTCTCCTCGCGCAGCGCCTCGACGATGGCGGGGAAGGCGTCGGCCCAGGCGTCGGTGGCGTAGACGAAGCCGAGCCCGGCCCCGTGGCCGCGGCCGATGGCGCGCGCACACTCGCGCACCGCCTCGCGCCACTCGCCGGCGGTGGATGCGCCTGCGGGGAAGGGCTCGCGCGCGGGCGCGGCCTGGGGATGCGTGGACATGGGGGCTGCGTCCGGGAAACGTTCCGGTCCCCCATTCTAGCAGGCCGCGCGCGCCGCCTGCCGATGGGCGGCTCCGAAAGCCCCGCCTTTCCTCCCCCGGCGCGGCCCGCGGGCGGCTCAGCCGCCCGCCTTGCGCTTCTCCTCCATGATGCGCTCAAGGATGGGCTGGAGGATGATCTCCATGGCGAAGCCCATCTTGCCGCCGGGCACGACGATGGTGTTGGGCCGCGACATGAAGGAGTTGTGGATCATGTTGAGCAGGTAGGGGAAGTCCACGCCCTTCGGGTTGCGGAAGCGGATCACCACGAAGCTCTCGTCGGGCGTGGGGATGTCGCGCGCGATGAAGGGGTTGGAGGTGTCGACGGTCGGCACCCGCTGGAAGTTGATGTCCGTGCGCGAGAACTGCGGCGTGATGTAGCGCACGTAGTCCGGCATGCGCCGCAGGATGGTGTCCACGATGGCCTCGGGCGAGTAGCCGCGCTCCTTGGCGTCGCGGTGGATCTTCTGGATCCACTCGAGGTTGACGATCGGCACCACGCCGATGAGCAGGTCCACGTGCTGGGCGACGTTGACCTCGTCGGTCACCACGCCCCCGTGCAGGCCCTCGTAGAAGAGCAGGTCCGTGCCCTCTGGGATCGGTTCCCAGGGGGTGAAGGTGCCGGGCTTCTGGCCGTAGGGCTCGGCCTCCTCCACGCTGTGGAGGTAGAAGCGGCGCATGCCGGTGCCGGTCTCGCCGTAGGTGCGGAACAGCTCCTCGAGCTTGTCGAAGAGGTTGCCCTCGGGCCCGAAGTGGCTGAGGTTGCGGCCCTCGGCCTGGGCCTTGGCGATGGCCTCCTTCATCTCGTAGCGGTCGTAGCGGTGGAAGCTGTCGCCCTCGACGATGACCGGGTTGATGCCCATGCGCCGGAACAGGTGCTCGAAGGCGACCTTGACGGTCGTGGTGCCGGCGCCCGAGGAGCCGGTGACGGCGATGATCGGGTGCTTCTTGGACATGCCTTTCCCCCCCGTGCTCTCAAGGTTGGCCGCCCCGCCGTCCGGGGCTGGCGGGGCGGCCAACCTTGAGAGCACGGGGGGGAAAGGCATGTCCAAGAA
>WFOW01000102.1 GCA_015487895.1 Gammaproteobacteria bacterium
CGAGATGGAGGTGGTGCGCGACCGCAAGGACAACTGCATCATCGTCTGCTCCATCGAGAACCTCGACCCCATGGGCGTGCACACCGGGGACTCGATCACGGTGGCGCCCGCGCAGACGCTGACCGACAAGGAGTACCAGCGCATGCGCGACGCCTCCATCGCCGTGCTGCGCCGCATCGGGGTGGACACCGGGGGCTCCAACGTGCAGTTCGCCATCAACCCCGCCGACGGGCGCATGGTGGTGATCGAGATGAACCCCCGGGTCTCGCGCTCCTCGGCCCTCGCCTCCAAGGCGACGGGCTTTCCCATCGCCAAGGTGGCCGCCAAGCTCGCCGTCGGCTACACCCTCGACGAGCTGCGCAACGAGATCACGGGCGGCGTGACGCCGGCCTCCTTCGAGCCCGCCATCGACTACGTCGTCACCAAGATCCCGCGCTTCACCTTCGAGAAGTTCCCCCAGGCCGATCCGCGCCTGACCACCCAGATGAAGTCGGTGGGCGAGGTGATGGCCATCGGGCGCACCTTCCAGGAGTCGCTGCAGAAGGCGCTGCGCGGGCTGGAGATCGGCGCCGAGGGCCTCGACGAGCGGCTCGACCCGCAGGCGCCGGATGCGCGCGAGCGCCTGCGCCAGGAGCTGCGCCAGCCCGGGCCCGAGCGCATCTGGTACGTGGCCGACGCCTTCCGCGCCGGCTGGACGGTCGAGGAGGTGCACCAGGAGTCGGCCATCGATCCCTGGTTCCTGGCGCAGGTCGAGGAGCTGGTGCGCATGGAGGGCGAGGTGCGCGGCCGCGCCCTGGAGGCGCTCGACGCCGGGCGGATGCGCGCGCTCAAGCGCCGCGGCTTCTCGGACGCGCGCCTCGCGCGCCTGCTGGGCGTCACCGAGGGCGAGGTGCGCGCCCGCCGCCACGCCCTCGGCGTGCGGCCGGTCTACAAGCGCGTCGACTCCTGCGCGGCGGAGTTCCCCGCCGCCACCGCCTACCTGTACTCCACCTACGAGGAGGAGTGCGAGGCCGAGCCGACGGGGCGGCGCAAGATCATGGTGCTCGGCGGCGGGCCCAACCGCATCGGCCAGGGCATCGAGTTCGACTACTGCTGCGTGCACGCCGCGCTGGCGCTCCGCGAGGACGGCTTCGAGACCATCATGGTCAACTGCAACCCGGAGACGGTCTCGACCGACTACGACACCTCGGACCGCCTCTACTTCGAGCCGCTCACCCTCGAGGACGTGCTCGAGATCGTCCACCGCGAGCGGCCCGAGGGGGTCATCGTCCAGTACGGCGGCCAGACCCCGCTCAAGCTCGCCCGCCCGCTCGAGGCGGCGGGCGTGCCCATCGTCGGCACCACGCCGGACTCCATCGATCTCGCCGAGGACCGCGAGCGCTTCCAGCAGATGATCGAGGTCCTGGGCCTGCGCCAGCCGCCCAACCGCACCGCGCGCAATCCGGAGGAGGCGGTGCGGCTCGCGCGCGAGATCGGCTTCCCGCTGGTGGTCCGCCCCTCCTACGTCCTCGGCGGCCGGGCGATGGAGATCGTGTACAATGAGGAGGACCTCCTGCGCTACATGCGGGAGGCGGTGCTGGTCTCGAACGACTCCCCGGTGCTGCTCGACCGCTTCCTCGACGACGCCGTCGAGGTCGACGTGGACGCCGTCTCCGACGGCGAGCGCGTCGTGGTCGGCGGCATCATGGAGCACATCGAGCAGGCCGGGGTGCACTCGGGCGATTCCGCCTGCTCGCTGCCGCCGTACTCGCTGGGGCCGGAAGTCCAGCAGCGGCTGCGCGAGCAGGTGACGGCGATGGCGAAGGCCCTCAAGGTGGTGGGGCTGATGAACACCCAGTTCGCCATCCAGGGCGAGGAGATCTACGTGCTGGAGGTCAACCCGCGCGCCTCGCGCACGGTGCCTTTCGTCTCCAAGGCGATCGGCGTGCCGCTCGCGAAGGTGGCGGCGCGCTGCATGGTGGGACGAACGCTCGCCGAGCAGGGCCTCACGGCCGAGCGCGTGCCGCCCTACTGCTGCGTCAAGGAGTCGGTCTTCCCCTTCCTGCGCTTCCCGGGCGTGGACCCGCTGCTCGGCCCCGAGATGAAGTCCACGGGCGAGGTCATGGGCGTGGGCGCGAGCTTCGCCGAGGCCTATGCCAAGGCCCAGCGCGCCGCCGGCGTGCGCCTGCCGCGCGGCGGCACGGTCTTCATCAGCGTGCGCGACGCCGACAAGCCGCGCGCGGTGGCGCTCGCGCGGCGGCTCGTGGCGCGCGGCTTCCGCATCGTCGCCACGCGCGGCACCGCGCGCGCGCTGGAGGCGGCGGGCGTGCCGGTGACGCCGGTCAACAAGGTCAAGGAGGGGCGCCCGCACGTGGTGGACATGATCAAGAACGGCGAGATCGACATGATCGTCAACACCACGGAGGGCCGGCAGGCCATCGCCGACTCCTACTCCATCCGGCGCGAGGCCCTGAACCGCAAGGTCACGTATACCACGACGGTGGCGGGCGCCGAGGCCATGTGCCAGGCGCTCGACCACCTCGACGCGGGAGAGGTGCGCAAGCTCCAGGATCTGCACAGGGAGGCAGCCGCATGAGCAAGACCCCGATGACGGTGCGCGGCGCGGAGAAGCTGCGCGAGGAGCTCGCGCGGCTCAAGCAGGTCGAGCGCCCGCGGGTGATCCAGGCCATCGCCGAGGCGCGCGCCCACGGCGATCTGCGCGAGAACGCCGAGTACGCCGCGGCCAAGGAGCAGCAGGGCTTCATCGAGGGCCGCATCCGCGAGATCGAGGCCAAGCTCGCCAACGCGCAGATCATCGACGTGCGCCAGATCAACGCCAACGGCAAGGTGGTCTTCGGCGCCACCGTCGAGCTCATCGACGAGGAGACGGGCGAGGAGGTCACCTACCAGATCGTGGGCGAGGACGAGGCCGACATCGGCGAGGGCCTCGTCTCCGTCAACTCGCCGATCGCCCGCGCGCTCATCGGCCGCGAGGAGGGCGACGTGGTCACCGTGAAGGCGCCGGCGGGCGAGCGCCGCTACGAGATCGTCGCCGTCCGCTACGAGTGAGGCCGTGGCCCGCGCCGCCTGGCTGCCGGCCGCAGAGCGCGTGCTGCTCGGCCTGTGGGTCGGGGCGGTGTGGGCCGTCGGCTTCCTCGCCGCACCCGCGGCCTTCGCCGTGCTGGAGGACCGCAGGCTCGCGGGCGAGCTCGCCTCGCGGCTGTTCGCCTTCACGGCACGGGCGGGCC
>WFOW01000103.1 GCA_015487895.1 Gammaproteobacteria bacterium
AGCGCGGGCGGCGCAAGCCATGCGGCGACCGCCAGCCTGCGGCGGTGCGAGGCCCAGAGCGTGGCGGCCGCGAGGGCGAGCCCTATGCCGGCTCCGAGGCCCGCCGACTGCAGGGTGCCCGCCACCGCCGCGCCGCCGGGCGACGGCACGGTGCCGCCCGGCGGCCGCCCGTGGGCCCATGCGGCAAGGATCGCGACGGCCGGCAGCGTCCAGGCGGCGAGCGTCGCGGCGGCTGCGCACGCGCCGCGCCCGTGCCGGCATGGTTCAGATGCCGAAGTCTGCGAGGATGCCGAGGAGCCGCTCATAGGCCTGTGCGAGCCCGGGCCGTGCCGTCGTCCACCATCGGATCCCGCGGGGATCGGGGCGTTCACGCACCGACGCGGAGACCGCGCCCAGCGCCAGCAGTGTGCGCTCGACCGCAGGCGAGAGCAGGTGGTCGACCAAGGCCCTTGCCTCGCGTGGGTGAGGCGCACCGGCGACGACGGCAGCCGTGTGGAAGACCGCAAACGTGCCTCGGCCATGCTGGTCGTGGTGAAGTCCAGCCACCCGCTGGCCGCGCCGCTCCGCGGCCTTGACGTCGTCGACGTCCGCGATGGTGCACGAGGCGCGTCCGCTCGCCACCTCCCGCACGGCATGGGCGTTGCCCGGCACGAGCCGCAGGCCCGCCCGGCGCCAGGCGGCGAGCCGGTCGCGGAGCACCGCCTCGCCCTCGGTGAGCAGCAATGCCGCAAGATGCGTTGCCGTGGTCCCGAACCGCGGATTCGCGAGCACGCAGGCCGGCCGCGTGCGCTGGCCGAGATGGTCCAGGGTGGGCGACCTCGGGCAGCGCCCCTCCGGGCAGACGAACAGGCGGAACCGCAGCCCGAACCCGGTCCATCGCCGTGCCGGGTCACGGAAGCGGGCAGGGATGCCGGCGGCGGCGGGGCTGTCGTAGGGCGCGAGCACGCCCGCACGGGCGAGCCGCAGCACCTGCATCTGCTCGGAGCTCCAGAAGACGTCCGCCACGGGCCGCCGGCGCTCCAGCATGAGACGCTGGGCGAGCCCTGCCGACTTGGCCGCTTCGGTGTCGTAGACCGCGCGCACCCGGATGCCCGTCTCGGTCTCGAAGCGCGACAGCACGGGCGCGGCGTAGACGGGATCCACCGACGTGTAGACGACGACCTCCGGGGGCGCCGGCCCGCAGGCGGCCACGAGCAGGACCGCCAGGCTGAGGAGGACGCGCGCGCCGCGGAGCATCGGGCGGCGGCCCTCACCCACGGATGGAGCGGGCAAGGCGCCGCGCCCACACGACGGCGGCGGAGAGCGCCAGGAGCACATAGAGCTCGCGGAAGGGCGGCGTGCGCGTCTCCGATCCGATGGTCCAGCCGTGCAGCCATGCGGCGGCGAAGGCGGCCGGCGCCAGGCGGTGCAGGAGAACGGCGAGGCGGGCGGGATGGCGGCGCCGCTGCAGGCCGGTCCCTGCGGCCACGAGGATGGCCATGGCCGCCGTCAGGCCCAGGGTGAGCATCGCGTGGTAGTAGTCGGTCAGGCGCGGCAGGAGCGGCGCCAGCACCAGCTCCCCCGAGCGCAGGGAGACCGCCTCGACGAACAGCAGCGGGTGGGCGAGCGCCAGGGCCGCGACGAGGAGGCCGTTGCGCTCGTGGGGCCCCACCGCCGCCGCCAGGGCGCGGCCGGGCGGTGTCCCGCGCAGGCCAGCCGACACCGTCTGCAGCCACAGCAGGACGACGAGGGCGAGCCCCGCTGCCTTGCTTGCGACGTAGGCCCCTTGCCCGGGCGGCACGTCGGGGGCGAGGTATGCCAGCGGATCGCCCGTCTGCCGCCAGAGCGTCCACAAGGGAAGCGCGAGCGCGGCGACGGCACCGAGCTCCACGGCAGCACGGGCGAGGCGGCGCTGCCCGATCATGGGCCCTCCCTGCGTTGCGCGAGGCCCGCTGGCGCCAGGCTCCCGGCCGCCGGCCCCTTGGCGACGGGCAGGCCGAGGGAGCGCCAGCCCTTCAGCCCCGAGGGCTGCATCACGCGCACGTTGGCGACACCGCGCCGTGCGAGGGCCTTGGCCACCTCGTAGCCGCGGAAGTCCTTCAGGCAGTACGGGACGACGAGGTCGGCCCCGTGGAGCAGGGGCGGCAGGGGATCCGCGGTTGCCCGCCGGAGGGGCAGGTTGATCGCCCCCGGGATGTGGCCTTCGCGGTATTCGGCCGGCTCGCGCGCGTCGACGAAGACGACGCGCCTTCCCCGCGCGAGGGCCTCCAGCACCTTCGCCGTCTCGATGCGGCCCGGTGCGGGGTGGCCAAGCGGCGAGGCGCGGCCCGGCCCGCCGGCGTCGAGCGCCGCCCCGCCGGCGGCGGTGCCCGCGACGATGGCGAGCGCAAG
>WFOW01000104.1 GCA_015487895.1 Gammaproteobacteria bacterium
CGCTGCGCTTGGGCGCCTCGACGTTGCCGCTCGCGCCCCAGCCGAAGGCGGGCGCGAGCCGGCCCAGCCCGGCCATGAGACCGAGCGCGGCCGCGCCGCGCAGGACGCGGCGGCGGCCCGGATCGTGGGCGTGCCGTGTACGGTGACTCATGCTCTCCTCCTCGCGTGTGGACCCTTGTCGTGGCTGCGCGGGCCACCGGGAGGGCGGCAGGTGCCGCCCCTCCCGATGCCCACAGGCTTTCCGGTGCCAGTCGGGGAAGCGGGCTCAGGCGCGAGGAGGGCGGAAGGGGGCGGCCGGCACCGGCTCGGTGGGCCGGGGCGCCGCACGCACGGCCGGCATCGCGCGGCCCAGCGCGGCCGCAGCGGGCACGGCCCCAGCCGCGCCGTGGCACTGGGCGCACTGCGGGCAGCCCAGCTCGCAGGCCGCACCGGCCCCATGGACATGGCCGCAGGGACAGCCGTCGCCGTGCACACCGGCCACCGCGTGCGTGCCCGCTGGCACCGCGGAGGCCGCCAGCGGCGCGAGATGGCCGGGCCCGGCCCATGCGAGCGCGACTGCGAGCAGCAGCGCCGCGAGCGGCGATGGTCGTCCCGTGCGCATGTACCCCTTCGGGAGCGCGGTTTCTGACCGAGATGAGATTTCCGCCTGCCCATCAAACTGCCGGCGCCCCGGCCTGTCAAGCCGCCTGACCCCGGAAGCGGATGCGCTCCTTGAGCTGGAGCACGAGCCCGTAGATGACGGGCAGCACCACCAGGCACAGGACCGTCGTCGTCACCATGCCGCCGATCATGGGCGCGGCGATGCGCTGCATGACGTCGGAGCCCGTGCCCGAGCCCCACATGATGGGCACGAGCCCGGAGATCACGGCCGTCGCCGTCATGGCGATGGGACGCACGCGCTCGGCGGTGCCCGCCTCCACCGCGGCCATGATCTCGCGCGCGGTGAGCGGCACCATCATCGGCACCGCCCGGCGGGGGTGGTGGTGCTCGGCGCCCTCGTGATGCAGGCCCTCGCGCGCGCCCTTCTCGTGGCGGCGGCGCTCGACCTCGTGGTCGATGAAGGTCAGCACCAGCACGCCGATCTCGGCGGCGACGCCGGCGAGCGCGATGAAGCCGACGGCCACCGCCACCGACAGGTTGTAGCCCAGGTACCACACCAGCCAGATGCCGCCGATCACCGCGAAGGGGATCGACAGCATCACCAGCAGCGGCTCGACCAGGTTGCGGAAATTGAGGTAGAGCAGCCCGAAGATGATAAGGAGCGTGGCCGGGATCATGATGCGCAGCCGCGCCGCCGCCCGCTCCATGTACTCGAACTGCCCCGACCAGCCGAGCGTGTAGCCGGCGGGCAGGTCGAGCTCGCGCGCGAGCGCCGCCTTGGCCTTGGCCACGTAGCCGCCGATGTCCGAGGTCTTGAGATCCACGTAGACCCAGGCGTTGGGCCGGGCGTCCTCGCTCTTGATCACGGGCGGACCGCGGCGCAGGCGGATCTCGGCCACCTGCCCGAGCGGGATCTGCGCGCCCGTGGGCGTCGGGATGAGCACCCGCCGCAGCCGCTCGGGGTCGTCGCGCAGCTCGCGCGGGTAGCGGATGTTGACGGGATAGCGCTCGAGCCCGTCCACCACCCAGGTGACGTTCATGCCCCCGATGGCGGTCTTGATGACGTCCTGAACGTCGCCGACGGTGAGGCCGTAGCGGGCCGCCTCGAAGCGGTCGATCTCGAAGTCGAGGAAGTAGCCGCCCGCGGCACGGTCGGCGAAGACCGACAGCGTCTCGGGCAGCTTCTTGAGGATGCGCTCGATGTCCTTGCCGATGCGCTCCAGCACCTCGAGGTCCGGCCCAGAGATCTTGATGCCCACGGGCGTCTTGATGCCGGTCGAGAGCATGTCGATGCGCGTCTTGATCGGCATGGTCCAGGCGTTCGCCACACCCGGGAAGCGGATGGCCTGGTCCATCTCGCGCATGAGGTCGGCCGTGGTCTTGGTCGGGTCCGGCCACTCCTCCTTCGGCTTGAGCTGCACGATGGTCTCGATCATGGACAGCGGCGCCGGGTCCGTGGCCGTCTCCGCGCGGCCGATCTTGCCAAAGACCGTTTTCACCTCCGGGAAAGTGCGCAGGATCTTGTCGGTCTGCTGCAGGAGCTCGCGCGCCTTGGTGATGGACAGCCCCGGGAAGGTGGTCGGCATGTAGAGGATGTCGCCCTCGTCCAGCGGCGGCATGAACTCCGTGCCGACCCGCGCCAGCGGCCAGGCGGTCGCCGCCACCAGCCCCACCGCCACGGCCAGCGTCAGCAGCTTGAAGCGCATGGCGAGCCTGAGCGCGGGCCGGTGGAGGAAGTGCAGCAGGCGGTTCACGGGGTTCTTGGCCTCCGGCAGGATGCGCCCGCGGATGAACCACACCATGAGCAGCGGCACCAGGGTGACGGCCAGGCCCGCGGCCGCCGCAAGCGAATAGGTGCTGGTGAAGGCCATGGGGCTGAACAGCCGCCCCTCCTGCCCCTGCAGCGCGAAGATGGAGATATACGAGACCGTGATGATCAGCAGCGAGAAGAACAGGGCGGGGCCGACCGCCTTGGCCGCGTCGACGATGGCGCGCACGCGCTCCTCGGCGTTGAGCGCCGCCCCCTTGGCGCGCGCGGCCTGCTCGAGATACTTGTGCGCGGTCTCGATCATGACGATCGCCGCATCGACCATGGCGCCGATGGTGATGGCGATGCCGCCGAGCGACATGATGTTGGCGTTGATGCCCTGCCAGCGCATGACCAGGAACGCGATGAGGATGCCCACCGGCAGGGAGAGTATGGCCACCAGCGCCGAGCGCGCGTGCAGCAGGAAAAGCACGCACACGATGCTGACGACGATGAACTCCTCGACCAGCTTCTCCTTGAGGTTGGCGACCGCGCGCTCGATGAGGGCGCCGCGGTCGTAGACCGGCACGATCTCGACGCCCTCCGGCAGGCCCGCCTTGAGCTCCTCGAGCTTGGCGCGCACCGCGCGGATGGTGTCGAGGGCGTTCTCGCCGTAACGCATGATGACGACGCCGCCCGCGACCTCGCCCTCGCCGTCGAGCTCGACCAGCCCCCGCCGCAGCTCGGGGCCGAGCTGCACGGTGGCCACGTCCCGGATGAAGACCGGCGTGCCGTCGCGGCTCACGCCCACTGCAATGCTCTCGATGTCGGCGATCGAGCGGATGTAGCCGAGGCCGCGCACCATGTACTCGGTCTCGGACATCTCCACCAGCCGGCCGCCGACGTCGTTGTTGGAGCGCATGAGCGCGTGGCGCACCTTGCCGAGCGGGATGCCGTAGCGCAGGAGCGCGTTGGGGTCGACGACCACCTGGTACTGCTTGACGTAGCCGCCCACCGAGGCGACCTCGGCCACGCCCGGCACCGTCTGCAGGGCGTAGCGCAGGTACCAGTCCTGGATGGAGCGCAGCTCCGCGAGGTCGTGGCGGCCGCTGCGGTCTACGAG
>WFOW01000105.1 GCA_015487895.1 Gammaproteobacteria bacterium
GCTGGCGCTCCTCGGGCCGTGGATCGCGGGCGACGCCGAGGCGATCGCTCTCGAGCGCATCCTCGCCCCGCCCGGCAGCCCGGGCTGCCCGCTGGGCTGCGACGACCTCGGCCGCTCGCAGCTCGCGCGCCTCCTCGCCGGCGCGCGCGTCTCTTTCGAGGTCGCGCTGGCGAGCGTCGCGGTCTCGGCCACCCTCGGCACCGCCCTCGGCCTCGCCGCGGGCTACGCCGGCGGGCGCTGGGACGCCGCCGCCATGCGCCTCGTCGACGTCTTCCTGGCCTTCCCGGGCATCCTGCTCGCCATCGCGCTCGCGGCCGTGCTGGGTCCCGGGATCGGCAACGTCATCGTGGCGCTCGCCGCCGTCGGCTGGACCGGGTATGCGCGGCTCGCGCGCGCCCAGGCGCTCGCCCTGCGCGGGCGCGAGCACGTGCTGGCGGCCGTCGCCCTCGGCACGCCGCCCGCGCGCCTCGTCGCCCGCCACGTGCTGCCGCTGGCGTGGGCGCCGCTGCTGGTCGAGGCCACCTTCGGCATCGCCGCCGCCGTGGTGGCCGAGGCGGGGCTCTCCTTCCTCGGCCTCGGGGTGCAGCCGCCGCAGGCCTCCTGGGGGGCGATGATCCGCGACGGGGTGCGCTACCTGCTGGTGGCGCCGCACGCGGTGCTCGTCCCGGGCCTGGCGCTGGCGGCCGTGGTGCTCGCCGTCAACCTCCTCGGCGACGCCCTGCGCGACCGCCTGGACGTGCGCCTGCGGGAGCGCTGAGATGCTCGGGCCGGTCATGGTCGGCATCGAGGGCCTGGCGCTCGACGCCGCGGCGCGCGAGCTCCTGCGCCATCCGCTGGTGGGGGGCGTCATCCTGTTCCACCGCAACTACGAGTCGCCGGAGCAGCTCGCGGCGCTGGCGCGCGAGATCCACGCCCTGCGCCGGCCACGGCTCCTGATCGCCGTCGACCAGGAGGGCGGGCGCGTGCAGCGCTTCCGCGCCGGCCTCACGCGGCTTCCGCCCGCAGCCGCCCTCGGCCGCCTGTGGCACCGGGACCGCCGGGCGGCGCTGGAGGCCGCCGAGCGCCTGGGCTGGCTGATGGCGGCGGAGCTGCGCGCCCTCGACGTGGACCTGTCCTTCGCCCCCGTGCTCGACCTCGGCCGCGGCCGGGCCGACGTCATCGGCGACCGCGCCTTCGGCCGCAGCCCCGAGCAGGTCGCGGCGCTCGGCCGGGCCTGGATGCGGGGCGTGCGGCACGCGGGCATGGCGGCGGTGGGCAAGCACTTCCCGGGGCACGGGGGCGTGCACGGCGACAGCCACCGGGAGCTGCCGGAGGACCCCCGGCCGCTCGCCGATCTCATGCTGGAGGACCTCGTCCCGTTCGAGCGCCTGATCCACGCGGGGCTGCCGGGGGTGATGACGGCCCATGTGCTATATTCGGCCGTCGACGCGCTGCCGGCGACCTTCTCGCCGCGCTGGATCGGGGGGATCCTGCGCGGCGAGCTCGGCTTCCAGGGGGCGGTGTTCAGCGACGACCTCGGCATGGCGGGCGCGGCGGGGATGGGCGATCCGCCGCGGCGCGCGCGCGCGGCCCTCGAGGCGGGCTGCGACATGGCGCTGGCCTGCACCGCCCCCCTTGCGGCCGAGATCCTGGACGGGCTGAGGTGGGAGCCGGACCCTGCGGCCGGCCTGCGGCTCGCGCGGCTGCACGGGCACGGGGCGGCTCCCGGCCTCGATGCGCTTCGCCGCAGCCGCGCGTGGCGCGAGGCCGCGGAGCTGGCGGCCCGGCTGCACGAGGCCCATTCCATGGATCTCGATCTGGAATAGCAGGTTACGGCTCACAGTTGACGGTTTGCGGCATGAGTTCCCATCGCTCCGGACCGTAAGCTGCGACACGCGAGCTGTCGGCTGCCCAAATGGAACTGTCGGACCTCACCGCCTGGCTCGACGTCTTCCGCGGCAAGGGCGCCTGGATCACCCAGGTCTTTCTCATCGTCCTCGCCACGCTCCTGCTCAACTTCGTGCAGCGGCGGCTGCGGCTGCGCCTGCAGCGGCGCCTCGAGCGCACCCGCACGCCCTGGGACGACGCCGTCGTCGAGGCGCTCGGCCCCCCGCTCACCTGGCTGATCTGGGTGGTCGGCATCGCCTTCGCCGCCACCGTGGTGCAGCGCGCCACGGGCGCGGCCATCTTCGAGGCGGTCGGCCCGGTGCGCGACGTGGCCGTCATCGCCATCGTCGTCTGGTTCCTGCTGCGCCTCATCCGGCGCGCCGAGGCCAACCTCATCGCCGCGGCCGAGGCGCAGGGGCGCAAGGTCGACCGCACCACGGCGGACGCCATCGGCAAGCTGCTGCGCGCCTCGGTCATCATCACCGGCGCGCTCGTCGCGCTGCAGACGCTCGGCTACAGCATCTCGGGCGTGCTCGCCTTTGGCGGCATCGGGGGGCTGGCCGTGGGCTTCGCGGCCAAGGACCTGCTCGCCAACTTCTTCGGCGGGCTCATGATCTATCTCGACCGCCCCTTCGCCGTCGGCGACTGGATCCGCTCGCCGGACCGCGACATCGAGGGCGTGGTGGAGCGCATCGGCTGGCGCCTGACCACGATCCGCACCTTCGACAAGCGCCCGCTCTACGTGCCCAACGCCACCTTCACCCAGATCGCGGTCGAGAATCCCTCGCGCATGAGCAACCGCCGCATCTACGAGACCATCGGCATCCGCTACGACGACGCCGACCGGCTCGAGGGCATCCTGCGCGACGTGCGCGCCATGCTCGAGAACCACCCCGAGATCGACCACGACCAGATCCTCATGGTCTACTTCAACGCCTTCGGCCCGTCCTCGCTCGATTTCTTCGTGTACGCCTTCACCAGGACGACGAAGTGGGCCGAGTACCACCGCGTCAAGGAGGACGTGCTGCTGCGCATCCAGCGCATCATCCGCGAGCACGGGGCCGAGATTGCCTACCCGACGACCACGGTGCACGTGCCGGAAGGCCTGCGCATCCACGGCATGAGCCCGGCCGAGCCCACGCGCCCGCAGCCGCCGGCGGCGTCCTGAGCGCGCAGCGCGCGGCGGCGCTAGAATGGCATGCGGCGGGGAGGGGCCGTGCCGTGGGCGGATCCTGGCAGCGGGAGAGGAGACGATGCCCGACAAGCTCATGATCGTGATGGTCAACACGGACCCCACCAACGCCGCCGAGCTCGGCGCCCCCTTCTTCCAGGCGACGGTGGCGGCGGCGATGGAGTACGAGGTCGAGGTCATCCTCACGGGCCGCGCCGGCCAGCTCGCCATCAAGGGCGTGGCGGAGCAGATCCGCGTCCAGGAGGGCAGCGACAAGACGGTCTACGACTTCATCAAGGACGCCCACGAGGCCGGCGTGAAGTTCAAGGTCTGCACGCCCACGCTGGACCTGTGGGGCAACGACCTGATCCCGGAGATCGAGGAGACGGTGGGCGGGGCCTACGTCATCAGCGAGGCCATGGACGAGGGCACCGTGACCTTCACCTACTGAAGGCTGGCCCCGTGGACCGCACCGTGACCGCCGGCGCGCCCCCCGACGAGGTGCTCGAGACCTGGCGCCGCGCCGAGCGCCTCTACGGGCGCGCCGAGATCGAGGCGGCGCTCGACGCCATGGCCGCGGACATCACCCGCGCCCTCGGCGGCAGCGACCCCGTGGTGCTGTGCGTGATGCTCGGGGGCCTGGTCCCGGCGGGCCACCTGCTCGCGCGGCTCGACTTCCCGCTGACGCTGGATTACGTGCACGCCACACGCTACCGCGGGGACGTGCGGGGGCAGGAGCTCGAGTGGATCGCGCGTCCCCGCACCCCCCTCGAGGGCCGCACCGTGCTGGTGCTGGACGACATCCTCGACGAGGGGGTGACGCTCGCGGCCATCCTCGAGGACTGCCGCGCGCGCGGCGCGCGCGCCGTGCACAGCGCCGTGCTGGTCGACAAGCGCATCGGCCGCCCGCGGGCCCTGGAGCGCGCCGACTTCACGGGCCTCAGCGTCCCCGACCGCTACGTCTTCGGCTTCGGGATGGACTACCGTGGCTACCTGCGCAACCTCCCCGCCATCTACGCCGTGGCCGAGGGCGGCTAGGCGCGCCCTGGCGGCGCTCGCCGCGGCGGCGCTCGCCCTCGCCGGGATGCCGGCCCCGGCGCGCACGGTGGCGGGCGTCGAGGTGCCGGAGGAGGTGACGCTCGCCGACGGCACCGTGCTGCGGCTCAACGGCGCCGGTGTGCGCCGCAAGCTCTTCGTCAAGGTCTACGTCGGCGCCCTCTACCTGCCGCGGCCGCGGAGCGATCCGGCCGCGATCCTGGCCGCCGACGAGCCCCAGCGCGTCGAGATGCGCATCCTGTACCGCCACATCGGGGTGCGGAGGATGCGCGGGACGTGGGAGGAGGGCCTGCGCCGCAACCATCCGCCGGAACGGCTGGAGCGGCTGCGGCCCGACATCGAGCGCTTCTACGCGGCGATCCGGCCCGTGCGGCGCGGCGACCTCGTCACCTTCACCTACCGGCCCGGCGAGGGCATGGCCATCGTCCACAACGGCCGCCGGATCGACGTGATCCCGGGGCGGGGGCTCTTCGCGGCCCTGCTCGGCGTCTGGCTCGGGCCGAGCCCCCCGGACGAAGGCCTCAAGCGGGCGATGCTGGGCAGGCAGTAGGCAGACGTCGGCCTTCAGCGCTCGACCGCAAGCCGCTAGCTGCCAGCTAGGAGCTCCTGGAGGAGACGCCTTACGCGGGCCATCCCTTCCTCCAGCCAACGCTCGATCTCCTCCATGGCGATGCGCCCGTCGCCGGGCCCACGCCCGGCGGCGCGGTTGACGACCACGGCGCAGCAGGCGTAGCAGAGCTCGAGCTCGCGCGCGAGCGCCGCCTCCGGCATGCCCGTCATGCCCACCATGTCGCAGCCGTCGCGCGCGAGGCGCTCGATCTCGGCCGCCGTCTCCAGGCGCGGCCCCTGGGTGGCGGCATAGGTCCCCCGCTCGCGGAAGGGCACGCCGGCCGCGCGTGCGGCCTCCACCAGCCGCCGCCGCAGCGTCTCGCAGTACGGGTAGGTGAACTCGATGTGGGTGACGGGCGCGCCGTCGCCGTCGAAGAAGGTGTGCGCCCGGCCCCAGGTGTAGTCCACGATCTGGTCCGGGATGGCGAGGGTGCCGGGCTCCAGCCCCTCGGATATGCCGCCGACCGAGTTGACGGCGACGACCTCCTCGACCCCGAGGCTCTTCAGGGCCCAGATGTTGGCACGGTAGTTGACGCGGTGGGGCGGGATGGTGTGGCCGTAGCCGTGGCGCGCGAGAAAGACCACCTCGCGCCCGTGCAGCAGGCCGTGGGTGACCGGCCCCGAGGGCTCGCCGTAGGGGGTGTGCACCACCTCGCGGCGCACGATGTCCAGCCCCTCGAGGCGGGTGAGCCCGCTGCCCCCGATGATGGCGATCGCCCTGTTGCCCATGGTCCGCCGCGCCTCCCCTTTCAGCTCCCGGTCGCGCCGCCGGCCCCGGCGCACCCGGCGCCCTCGGGGCAGGGCACGCGCCGCACCCGCACCAGCGCCCCGAAGGCCGGGTGGTCGAAGTAGTGCACCTCGCCCAGGCGCACGCGCCGGCGCTGGTGCAGCCGGAAGACCTGCCGCCGCTCGGTTGTCATGCGCGCGCCCGTGACGGGATCCGTGACCTCGACCGCCAGCGCCCCCCGGTAGGCGAGGTCCACCGCCACGTGGAGGTAGCGGCTCAGGGTCACGCGCACGGTGCCGTCCACGGCCTCGGGGGGCACGTATGGTCCGGCCTCCGCCGCGACGCCCGGCTGGTCCGCGGGCGGCTCCCCGCCCTCCGCCGAAAGCGTCGGCTCCGGCGCTTCCGGCCGCAGCCACGGCCCTTCGGGCAGGCCCCCGTGAATGCGCACGGGCACCGCCTCGTCCGGCCCCAGCGGCGCCTGCCGCCAGGCGGCGCGCGCGAGCGGGCGCACCGCGCCCGAGCGCTCGAGCCGGGCCCACGTCCCGGTGAGGAGGGAGGCATCTCCCGCCGGCAGGGAGGCGACGGGCCGCCCGGCCGGCACCGGTGCGAGCGTCCCGGGCTCGACCGCGTCCCCGGGCACCTCCGGCACCCGGGGCTCCTCGGGCCAGCGCTCCGTGAGGCGCTGCGCGGGGTCTGTCCAGGCGAAGACCACCACCTCGACCGCGTACCAGTGGCGCGCCGGCCCCGCCGCCGGGGCGGCGCCCGCGGCGAGCAGCGCGAGCAGCGCGACGAGCGGCGCCGCCCGTCTCACGCCCCGGCCTCCTCGGGCTGGGCGGCCCCGGCCGGCGCCGGCGCGATCGCCTCCAGGAGCGCCGCCACCGCCGCGATGCGCGCCTCCTCGCCCTCGAGCGCCGCCTCGAAGCGCAGCTCGCGCTGCCCGTCGAGGCGGTAGCGGCCGGGCTCGCCCTGCACCAGCGCCACCAGGCGCGCCGGGTCGATGCGCGGCGCCTCGCCGAAGACCAGGCGGCCGCCGCGCGGGCCGGCCTCGACGCGCTGGATGCCGAGCGCCTCGGCGCGCCGCCGCAGGGCGGTGAGCTCGAGCAGGTGGCGCAGCGGGCGGGGCAGGGGGCCGAAGCGGTCGACGAGCTCGGCCTCGAGCTCGCGCAGCGCCGCGCGGTCCGCGGCGCCGGCGATGCGCTTGTAGAGCACCAGGCGGGCGTCCACGTCCGGGAGGTAGTCCTCCGGGATGAGGGCGGCGAGGCCGAGGTCCACCTCGACCCCGCCCTCGGCGGAGAGGTCCTCGGGCGGCAGGCGCCCGGCCTTGAGGGCCGCGACCGCGCGCTCGAGCATCTCCATGTAGAGGCCGAAGCCGACCTCCTGGATGTGACCGCTCTGGGCCTCGCCGAGCAGCTCGCCCGCGCCGCGGATCTCGAGGTCGTGCGTGGCGAGGGTGAAGCCGGCGCCGAGCTCGTCGAGCGACTCGATGGCCTCGATGCGCTTGACCGCGTCGGCGGTCATGAGCTCGCGCGGCGGCAGCACCAGGTAGCAGTAGGCGCGGTGGTGCGAGCGCCCGACGCGCCCGCGGAGCTGGTGGAGCTGCGCGAGGCCGAAGCGGTCGGCGCGCTCGATGATCATGGTGTTGGCGCTCGGCACGTCGATGCCGCTCTCGATGATGGTGGTGCACACCAGCACGTTGAAGCGCTGGTGGTAGAAGTCGAGCATGACCTGCTCGAGCTCGCGCTCGCGCATCTGGCCGTGGGCGACGCGCACGCTCGCCTCCGGCACCAGCTCGCGCACGCGGCGCGCCGCGCGCTCGATGCTCTCGACCTCGTTGTGCACGTAGTAGACCTGGCCCCCGCGGCGGATCTCGCGCAGGCAGGCCTCGCGGATCAGGCCCGGCTCCCAGGCGCACAGCAGCGTCTTCACGGCCATGCGCCCCGGCGGCGGCGTGGCGATGATGCTGAGGTCGCGCAGCCCCGCGAGCGCCATGTTGAGCGTGCGCGGGATGGGCGTGGCGGTGAGGGTGAGCACGTCGACCTCGGCGCGCAGCGCCTTGAGGCGCTCCTTGTGGCGCACGCCGAAGCGGTGCTCCTCGTCGACGATGACCAGCCCCAGGTCCTTGAAGCGCACGCCCTTCTGCAGCAGGCGGTGGGTGCCGACGACGACGTCCACGCGCCCCGCGGCGAGGTCGGCGAGCACGGCCTCCTGCTCCTTGCGCGAGCGCAGGCGCGACAGCGCCGCCACGCGCACGGGCCAGTCGGCGAAGCGGTCGAGGAAGTTCTGGTGGTGCTGCTGGGCGAGCAGCGTGGTGGGCACCAGCACCGCCACCTGCGCGCCGCTCATGGCCACCACGAAGGCCGCGCGCAGGGCGACCTCGGTCTTGCCGAAGCCGACGTCGCCGCACACCACGCGGTCCATGGGGCGGGGCGCGGCGAGGTCGGCGAGCACGGCCTCGATCGCCGCCTGCTGGTCCGGGGTCTCCTCGAAGGGGAATGCCTCGGCGAAGGCGGCGTAGGTGGCCGGATCGACGCGGAAGCTGCGCCCGGGGCGGGCCGCGCGCCGGGCGTGGATCTCGAGCAGCTCCGCGGCGACGTCGCGCGCGCGCTTCGCCGCGCGCCGGCGCGCGCGCCGCCACTGCTCGCCGCCGAGGCGGTGGAGCGGGGCGGCCTCGTCGGCGGCGCCGGTGTAGCGGCTCACCAGGTGCAGGGAGGCGACCGGCACGTAGATGCGGTCGCCGCCCGCGTACTCGATGACCAGGAACTCCTGCTCGACGCCGTCGAGCGTGAGGCGCTCGAGGCCGCGGTAGCGGCCCACGCCGTGGTCGACGTGCACCACGGGCGCGCCGGGGCGCAGGTCCGTGAGGTCGCGGACGACGGCCTCGGGGTCGCGCGCGGCGCGCCGGCGGCGCGGGCGCGCGCGCTCGCCGAGGAGCTGCGCCTCGGTCACCACGGCCAGCGCCGGCTCCTCCAGCACCAGGCCCTCGTCCACCGGCACCACGCCGAGGGCGAGCGGCGCATCGCCCTCCAGGAAGGCCTGCCAGCCCTCCACGGGCCGGGGGCGGATGCCGTGGTCGGCGAGCAGCCCGCGCAGCACCTCGCGCCGCCCCGGGGTCTCGGCCGCGAACAGCACCCGCCCCCGGAAGGTCTCCAGGAAGCGCCGCAGCGCCGCCGCGGGCTCCCTGGCGCGGGCGCGCACGCGCAGCTCCGGCGGCGCCGCGGTGGCGAAGTCCGCCGCCCCCGGCGCGTGCCGCTCGGCGCGGCGCGCCTCGATGCGCGGGTGCGCCGCGCGGCGGCGTGCCGCCTCCTCCGGCGGCAGGTAGAGCGCCTCGGGCTCGAGGGCGGGGCGCTCCGGGTCGCGCCGGCGCGTCTCGTAGCGCTCCCCGAGCTCGGCCCAGAAGCGCTCGGCGGCCTCCGCGGCGCCCTCGAGCTCGACGAAGACCGCCCCTTCCGGCAGGTAGTCGAACAGCGTCACGGTGCGCTCGAAGAACAGCGGCAGGTAGTACTCGACCCCGCCCGGCGCCAGCCCGCGGCTCACGTCGCGGTAGATCACGCTCTGGCGCGGGTCGCCCTCGAAGCGTTCGCGGTAGCGGCGGCGGAAGGCCGCGATCGCCTCCTCGTCGAGGGGGAACTCGCGCGCCGGCAGCAGCCGCACCGCCTCGACGCGCTCCACCGAGCGCTGCGTCTCGGGGTCGAAGGTGCGGATGGACTCGATCTCGTCGTCGAAGAGATCGAGACGGTAGGGCCGCGGGGCGCCGGCCGGGAACAGGTCGAGCACCGCGCCGCGCACCGCGTACTCGCCGTGCTCGCCCACCTCCGGCACGGCGCGGTAGCCGGCCGCCTCCAGACGCGCCCGGAAGGCGGCGACGTCGAGGCGCTCGCCGACCTCGAGGCTCAGGGTGCGCGCCTCCACGTACTCCGGCGGGGCCAGGCGCTGCAGGAGGGTCGCCGCCGGCACCACCAGCACCCCCGCCCGCACCCGCGGCAGGCGCGAGAGGGTCTCCAGGCGCCGCGAGACGCTGTCGGGGTGCGGCGGGACGGGATCGTAGGGCAGCGTCTCCCAGTCCGGGAAGTCCAGCACCGGGAGCCCCGGCGGGGCGAGGGCGCGCACCGCGCGCCCGAGGCGTTCGGCCGTGCCCGCGTCCGGCGCGATCACCACCAGCAGGCGCCCGTGGCGGGCCGCGGCGCGGGCGAGGGCGAGCGGCAGCGCCGCTCCGTAGAGCCGCCCCCAGCGCAGGGGCGCGCCCGGGCCCTCGGGCACGGGCGGCTCGAGGACGCTGGCAAGTCTGGCCTCGCGCGTGAGATCGTCCATGGCAACGGGCGCACGCGCCCGCTCCCGCGGGGCGGGCGGGCGGCTTCGCGCATTGTAAAGGAATCGTGCCTCGAAGAGTGGACGGGAGACGGGTTACGGGAGACGGGAAAGATCGAAAGGCCGCGCGCGAAGCGCGCACCGACCCTCGTCTCTCGCCGCCCGCCTCCCGCGGCTGCCAGTGCACGGGCGACGGGCTGCGGGAGACGGGAAAGACCAAAAGGCCGCGCCCGCTTCGCGGGAGTGCACGGGAGACGGGTTACGGGAGACGGGAAAGACCAAAAGGCCGCGCGTGAAGCGCGCACCGACCCTCGTCTCCCGGCTCTCGTCTCCCGCGGCTGCCAGTGCACGGGAGACGGGTCACGGTGTACAGGCCACTGTAAACCGTAACCTGTAACCCGTAACCAGTACCCTGCC
>WFOW01000106.1 GCA_015487895.1 Gammaproteobacteria bacterium
CACACGCACCACCTCGCTCGAGAGGTAGCGCGGGGCGCGCATGGACCAGGCGACGAGGAACCACAGCGCCGCCACCGCCGCGCCGGCGAGGAAGACACCTTCGGCGCCCCAGTGGCGGAAGGCGAGCCCGCCGAGCGCGCCGCCCACGAAGGCGCCGAAGAACTGGCTGCTCGAGAAGGCGCCCATGGCCGAGCCCTTGGCATGCGGCGGGGCCATGCGCGAGACGAGCGAGGGGAGCGTCGCCTCGAGCACGTTGAAGGCGGCGAAGTAGACGACGAGCATGAGGCCCACCCCCAGCAGCCCGCCGTGGTGCTCGGCGAGCCCCACGAGCGCGAGGGCGAGCACCGCGACGCTCCCCGTGAAGACCTGGCGCATGCGCCGCCTGCGCTCGGCCAGGATCACGAAGGGCACCATGAGGGCCACCGAGACCGCCAGCACCACCGCATAGAGCAGGGCGTGGCGGGCGGTGGGGATGCCGAGGCCGTCGCGCAGCACCACGGGCAGGGCCACGAACAGCGCCGTCTGGATCGCGTGCAGGCACAGCACGCCCACGTCGAGGCGCAGGAGCTGGCCGTCGCGCAGCACGGCCGCGAGCTGGGCCGGCACCGGCTCGGCGTCGCGGTGCACCGTCGAGCGCACGGGCTGCGGCACCACCCAGAGCAGCACGGCGGCGCCCGCGAGGGCGAGCGCCGCCGTGAGCCAGAAGATGCCGCGCACGCCGATCCAGGCGTCGAGCACGGGGCCGCCCACGAGGGCCGCCATGAAGGCCGCGCCGATGGACACGCCGATGACCGCCATCGCCTTGGTGCGGTGCTCCTCGCGCGTGAGGTCGGCGGCGAGCGCCATCACCGCGGCGGCGATGGCGCCCGCGCCCTGGAGCGCGCGGCCGGCGATGACGCCCCCCATGGTGTCGGCGAGCGCCGCAACGACGCTGCCCGCGGCGAACACCAGCAGCCCGCCGAGGATCACGGGCCTGCGGCCGATGCGGTCCGAGAGCAGGCCGAAGGGGATCTGGAGCGCCGCCTGCGTGAGCCCGTAGGCGCCGATGGCGATGCCGACGAGCTCCGGGCGGTAGCCCTCGAGGTCGCGGGCGTAGAGGGCGAAGACCGGCAGGATCAGGAACAGCCCCAGCATGCGCATGGCGTAGATCGCCCCGAGGCCGAGCGCCGCCCGCCGCTCGACCGGGCTCATCGCGCCCGCATGCGCCCGTGCCCGCATCCGTCCTTTCCTTTGCCGTGCGTCAAAAAGGGGCGCTATAGTAAACCGTTGGCCCGCGTGCCAGAAGCCATGCAGCACATCCGCATACGCGGGGCGCGCACCCACACCCTGCGCGACGTCGACCTGGACCTCCCCCGGGACCGGCTCATCGTCATCACCGGCCCCTCGGGGTCCGGGAAGAGCTCGCTCGCCTTCGACACGCTCTACGCCGAGGGCCAGCGCCGCTACGTCGAGTCGCTCTCGACCTACGCGCGCCAGTTCCTGGCCGTGATGGACAAGCCCGACGTGGACCGCATCGAGGGCCTGTCGCCGGCCATCGCCATCGAGCAGCGCGCGGCGGCCCACAATCCGCGCTCGACCGTGGGCACGGTGACCGAGATCCACGACCACCTGCGCCTGCTGTACGCGCGCGCGGGCACGCCCCACTGCCCGCGCCACGGCACCGCCCTCGAAGCCCACACGGTGGGGCAGATGGTCGAGCGCGTGCTGGCGCTGCCCGAGGGCACGCGCATCCTGGTGCTGGCCCCGCTCGTCGGGGGGCGGCGCGGCGAGCACGCGGCGCTGCTCGAGCGCCTGCGCCGCCAGGGCTACGTGCGCGTGCGCATCGACGGCGCCGTGCACGACCTCGACGCCCTGCCCGAGCTCGACCCCGGCCGCCGCCACGAGATCGAGGCCGTGGTGGACCGCCTGCGCGTGCGCCCCGACGCGCGTGCGCGGCTGGCCGAGTCGGTCGAGACCGCGCTCGCGCTGTCCGAGGGCACGGTGCGCATCGCCTTCATGGACGAGCCCGTCCGCGAGCCGCTGCTCCTCTCGTCGCGCTTCGCCTGCCCCGCGTGCGGCTGGAGCGTGCCCGAGCTCGAGCCGCGCCTGTTCTCCTTCAACAGCCCCGAGGGCGCCTGCCCGCGCTGCGGGGGCCTCGGCGTCGAGGAGTTCTTCGATCCCGAGAAGGTGGTGGCGCACCCCGAGCTCAGCCTCGCCGGCGGCGCCGTGCGCGGCTGGGACCGGCGCAACGCCTGGTACTTCCAGATGCTGCGCGCGCTCGCCGACCACTACGGCTTCGACGTCGAGACGCCCTTCGAGCGCCTGCCCGAGCGCATCCGCCAAGTGGTGCTCCACGGCAGCGGCGAGGAGGAGATCGAGTTCCGCTACCTCGACGACCGCGGCGGCCACGTCCGCCGCCATCCCTTCGAGGGCGTGATTCCCAACCTGGAGCGGCGCTGGCGCGAGACGCAGTCGCAGGCGGTGCGCGAGCAGCTCGCGCGCTACCGCTCCGAGCGCCCCTGCCCCGCGTGCGGCGGCACGCGCCTGAACGAGGCCGCGCGCAGCGTGCGCGTGGGCGGCATGACGCTGCCGGAGCTGGCGGCGCTGCCCATCGGGCGCGCCCTCGAGCGGCTCGCCTCCCTCGAGCTCGGCGGCCGCCGCGGCGAGATCGCGGCCCCCGTCCTCGAGGAGATCCGCCGCCGTCTCGGCTTCCTGGTGGACGTGGGCCTCGACTACCTCACCCTCGACCGCGCCGCCGACACGCTCTCCGGCGGCGAGTCGCAGCGCATCCGGCTCGCGGGCCAGATCGGCGCCGGCCTCGTGGGCGTGCTCTACGTGCTGGACGAGCCCTCCATCGGGCTGCACCCGCGCGACAACGCGCGGCTGCTGGCGACCCTGCGGCGCCTGCGCGACCAGGGCAACACGGTGGTCGTCGTCGAGCACGACGAGGCCGCCATCCGCGCCGCGGATCATGTCGTGGACATGGGCCCCGGTGCCGGCATCCACGGCGGGCGCGTGGTCGCCCAGGGCACGCCCGAGGAGATCGCCGCCCACCCCGACTCGCCCACGGGCCAGTACCTCTCGGGCCGGCGCGCCATCGCCGTGCCCGCCCGCCGCCGCCGGCCCGACCCCGGCCGGATGCTGCGCATCCGCGGCGCGCGCGGGCACAACCTCAAGGGCATCGACGTCGAGATCCCGCTGGGGCTGATCACCTGCGTCACCGGGGTGTCGGGCTCGGGCAAGTCGACGCTGGTGGTCGACACGCTCTTCCGCCACTGCGCGCGGGCGCTCAACCGCGCGCGCGGCCCCGAGCCCGAGCCGGTGGAGGCGATCGAGGGCCTCGAGCACCTCGACCGCGTGGTCGACATCGACCAGAGCCCCATCGGCCGCACGCCGCGCTCCAACCCCGCGACCTACACCGGCGTCTTCACGCTGGTGCGCGAGCTCTTCGCCGCCACGCCCGAGGCGCGCGCGCGCGGCTACGGCCCCGGGCGCTTCAGCTTCAACGTGCGCGGCGGGCGCTGCGAGGCCTGCCAGGGCGAGGGCCTGGTGCGCGTGGAGATGCACTTCCTGCCGGACGTGTACGTCACCTGCGACGTCTGCCAGGGGCGGCGCTACGAGCGCGAGACGCTCGAGGTGCGCTGGAAGGGGCGCAACATCCACGAGGTGCTGGAGATGACCGTGGAGGAGGCCCTCTGCTTCTTCCACGCCGTGCCGGCGCTGCGCCGCAGGCTCGAGGTGCTGCGGGAGGTCGGGCTCGGCTACATCCGCCTCGGCCAGAGCGCCACCACGCTCTCCGGCGGCGAGGCCCAGCGGCTCAAGCTCGCGCGCGAGCTCGGCCGGCGCGAGACCGGTCGCACCCTCTACATCCTCGACGAGCCCACCACGGGGCTGCACTTCGCCGACGTCGAGCAGCTCCTCGCGGTGCTCGCGCGCCTGCGCGAGGGCGGCAACACCATCGTCGTCATCGAGCACAACCTGGAGGTGATCAAGACCGCCGACTGGGTCGTCGACCTCGGTCCCGAGGGAGGCGAGGCCGGCGGCGAGGTCGTGGTCGCCGGCACGCCCGAGGACGTCGCCGCCTGCCCGCGCTCCCACACCGGGCGCTTCCTCGCGCCCCTCCTCGCCCCGCGGCGGCGTCCCGCGGACGAAGGCCTGCGGCTGCGCGTGGACCGCTGACCGGGGCCGTGCCCGATTCGCGGGAGTCCGCGGGTGACGGGTAACGGGAGACGGGTTACGGGTGACGGGAAAGAAACGGCCGCGCGCGGAGCGCGCACCACCCCCCGCCTCCCGACCCC
>WFOW01000107.1 GCA_015487895.1 Gammaproteobacteria bacterium
GCATCACCAGCGCCAGCCCGCCCACCCACAGGAGGTCGGCGCGCGCGAAGACCGCCTTGAGCACCAGGCCGACGAGCAGGAGCTGCACCGTGGTGCGCGCGGCAGCCACGAGCAGCGTGCCCGCCACGCCCAGGCGCCCGATCCAGGCGAGCCCCGCGAGCGCCAGCACCAGCGCCGCGGCGAGCGCGAGGTCGAGGGCGGAGAGCGGGATCACGGTCACGGCGCCGCCTCCCGCAGCCGGCCGCCCTCGAGGCGCCACACGGCCGTGGCCACGCGCGCGAGCTGAGCGAGGTCGTGGCTCACCCAGAGGATGGCGCGCCCCGGCACCAGCCACTCGGCGAGCAGGGCCTCGACCGCGTCGCGGGCGCGCGCGTCGAGGCTCGCCGTGGGCTCGTCGAGCAGCAGCACCTCCGGCCCGCGCGCGAGCGCGCGCGCCAGCCCCAGGCGCTGGCGCTCGCCGCTCGAGAGCCGCCGCACGCTCCAGCCGCGCACCTCGGGCCCGAATCCGAGGCGGGCGAGCAGGGCGTCGTCGGCGCCGTCGAGGTGCTCGCCCACGGTGTCGGCCCACCAGCCGGGCTCGGCGGGCACCCACATCACCCGCCGGCGCCACTCGTGGGGCCGGAAGGCGGACGCGGGACGCCCGTCGAGGCGCACCTCGCCCGCGTGCGGCTCGAGGTCGGCGAGCGCGCGCAGCAGCAGCGTCTTGCCCGCGCCCGAGGGCCCCGTGAGCCCGGCGCAGGCGCCGTCGGCCAGCGCGAGCGACACCGGCCCGACGTGGCGGACGGCGAGGGCGAGCGCTTCGAGCTTGGGCGTCGTCGTCATGGCGGTGCCGCGCGGCGCTGGCGCGCGGCCCGCGCCGGCGCTACATTGATAGAGTGCTGATCAATCCGCTGCGCGGATTGATCAGCACTGAGGTGCTTCGCGACCACTCTAGATGTTTTCCTGTTTTGTCATGCACTTCCCTGTACATGGGCCCTCCCGCGGCCGTCCCTGGCCGCGGGGAAGCCCTGAAAAATCGGATTTTTCAGGGCTTCCTGATGGCACATCCTGCCAGGACGGGCGCGGGCCGCGCGCGAGGAGGCAAGCATAATGGCCGAACCGGAGACGCCCAAGAAAGGGCCCTACGAGGTCGAGCTCGAGCCCGGCACCTACTGGTGGTGCAGCTGCGGCCGCTCGAGGACGCAGCCCTTCTGCGACGGCTCGCACAAGGACACGCCCTTCAAGCCGCTCGAGTTCACCCTCGGCGAGCGGCGCAAGGTGTGGCTGTGCGGCTGCAAGCGCACGGCCGACCCGCCCTTCTGCGACGGCTCGCACAAGAAGCTCTGAGCGGGCGCGCCGCGGCGCGCGCTCAGGGTTCGGCACACGGTTCGCGGTGAGCCGTGGGCCGGGGCCGCCTTCGGCGGCAGTGGCGGGAGAAAGGGGTCGGGAGGCGAGGATCGGTGCGCCACCTCTAGAGGTCAGGCTGTGGTCGCGGCAAGATGCCGCTCCCACAAGGCCAGATGACAGGTTGCAGGTTGCGGTTTACGGTGTGCAGGGCCACGTCACCTGCAACCTGTAAGCTGTGACCCGTCGCCTGTAACCCGTCACCCGTCACCCGTCTCCCGGCCCTCCCGCCGCTCCGCGGCGGGCAAAAAAGACGGGCGCCCGCAGGCGCCCGTCCGCACGCTTCCCTGGCGTCGCGCGGTCAGAGGATGTAGCCGCGCTCGTCGTGCAGGGCGAGGTCGAGGCCCTCGGTCTCCTGCTCCTCGGTCACGCGCAGGCCGATCACCACGTCGACGATCTTGAGCAGGATGAAGCTCACGACCGCCGTGTAGACCACGGTGGCGCCGACGCCGAGGAGCTGCACGCCGACCTGCTGGCCGATGCTGGAGATCCCCTCGCCGAAGCCGGCGCCGCCCAGGCTCGGGGCGCAGAAGACGCCCGTGAGGACCGCGCCGATGATGCCGCCGATCGCGTGCACGCCGAAGACGTCCAGCGAGTCGTCGTAGCCGAGCGCGCGCTTGACCTTGGTGGAGGCGATGAAGCAGCCCACACCGGAGGCCAGGCCGATGACCAGGGCGCCCATCGGCCCCGCGGTGCCGGAGGCCGGGGTGATGGCGACGAGCCCCGCGACCGCGCCCGAGGCGATGCCCAGCACGCTGGGCTTGCCGTGCGAGAGCCACTCGCTGAACATCCAGGCGAGCGCGGCGGCCGCGGTGGCGATCTGGGTGACCGCCATCGCCATGCCGGCGGTGTTGTCGGCGGCGAGCTCGGAGCCCGCGTTGAAGCCGAACCAGCCCACCCACAGGAGCGAGGCGCCGACCACGGTCAGGCCCAGGTTGTGCGGCGGCATGGGCGTGCCCGGGTAGCCGAGGCGCTTGCCCACGACCAGCGCCGCCACCAGCCCGGCGATGCCGGCGTTGATGTGCACCACGGTGCCGCCGGCGAAGTCGAGGATGCCGCGGCCGCCGAGCCAGCCGCCGTCGCCCCACACCCAGTGCGCGATGGGCGCATAGACGAAGGTCAGCCACAGCGCCATGAACCAGAGCATCGCCGAGAACTTCATGCGCTCGGCGAAGGCCCCGACGATCAGCGCCGGCGTGATGATGGCGAAGGTCATCTGGAAGGTCATGAAGACCGTCTCGGGGATGGTCCCGCTCAGGCTGTCCACCCCCACGCCGGCCAGAAAGGCCTTGCCGAGGCCGCCGATGAAGGCGTTGAGATCGCCGCCGTCCTCGAAGGCCAAGCTGTAGCCCACCACGGCCCAGAGCACGCTGGCCAAGGCCGTGATGGCGAAGCACTGCATCATCACCGAGAGCACGTTCTTGGCC
>WFOW01000108.1 GCA_015487895.1 Gammaproteobacteria bacterium
ACCGCACCGAGCCGGTGCTCGAGGGTCGCGTCCACCTCCGAGGTCGGGGTCACGACGCGGCAGCCGCCCCGCGTGAGCGTCGGATCCTCCTCGATGCTCCATGCGCGTCCCTGCTGCCCGCCGGCGAGGCGCTCGCGCACCAGGGCGGCGTCCTCGGGGTGCAGCACCACGCGCACCTCGCGCGCGCCCGCGGGCAGCGCCGCCAGGGCCTCGCGCACCGCGGCGACCACCTCGCCCGGGTCGGTGCGCAGCTCGCGGCGCACGATCTGGCGCGCCATCGCCACGGCGAGCGCCACCAGCTCGCGCTCGACGGCCTCGTCCACCTCGGCGAGCGGCGCGGCGAGTGCGTCGAGCACGCGCTCGAGCGCCGCCACGCGCGCGCGCACCTCGGCCTCGCCGCGCTCGAGCCCCTCGCGGCGGCCGGCGGCGAAGCCCTCCTCCCAGGCGGCGCGCTGCAGCTCCTCGAGCTGGCGCGCGGTAGGGCCGCCGGGGCCGACCTCCGGCACCTGCCAGCGCTCGCACCCGGGGACGGCCTCGCCCGGGACGATCCTGCCCGCCATCTCAGACGAACTCCTCGCCCTTGCCGCCGAGGACGATCTCGCCGGACTCGGCCATGCGGCGCGCCACGGCGAGGATCTCCTTCTGCGCGGCCTCGACCTCGGAGACGCGCACGGGGCCCTTGGCCTCGAGGTCCTCGCGCAGCATCTCCGCCGCGCGCTTGGACATGTTCTTGAAGATCTTCTCCTTCACGGCCTCGTCGGCGCCCTTCAGGGCGAGGATCAGCGTCTCGGTCGAGATCTCGCGCAGCAGCGCCTGGATGCCGCGGTCGTCCACGTCCACGAGGTTCTCGAAGACGAACATCTTGTCCTGGATCTGCTGGCCGAGGTCGGCGTCGGCCTCGCGGATGGTCTCGAGGATCTGGTTCTCGGCCGCCGTCTCCATGAAGTTGAGGATGTCGGCCGCGCGCTTGACGCCGCCCATGCCCGAGGAGGACTTGACGTTGTCGTTGCCCGAGAACTGCTTCTCCAGGATCTGGTCGAGCTCCTGGAGCGCGGCCGGCGGGATGCCGTCGAGGGTGGCGATGCGCATGACGATGTCGGGACGCATGTTCTCGGGGAGGAAGGAGAGCACCTCGGCGGCGTGGTCGGGATCGAGATAGGAGAGCACGATGGCGATGATCTGCGGGTGCTCGAGGCGGATGATCTCGGCCACGGCGCGCGCGTCCATCCACTTGAGCGCGTCCAGCCCCTTGGTGTTGCGCCCGAGCAGGATGCGGTCGATGAGGCCTGCGGCCTTGTCCTCGCCGAGCGCCTCGACCAGCACCTTGCGCACGTACTCGTCGGAGCCGACCCCCAGGGCCGTCTGCTGGCTCACCTCCTCGATGAACTGCTCCAGGACGGCGCTGACCTGCTCCTTGGAGACCGCGCCGAGCTGGGCCATGGCCGCGCCGACCTTCTGCACCTCCTTCGGGCCCATGTGGCGCAGCACCTCGGCGGCCTGCTGCTCGCCGAGGGTCATCAGGAGCACCGCGGCGCGCTCGGCGCCGCTCAGGTTCTGGGCGGCCTCAGCCATCCTGCGACACCCAGCCCTTCACCACCTGCGCCACCACCTTCGGGTCCTGCGAGACCATCTGCCGCGCCTGCTGCACCTGCTGCTCGTACTGGACCGCGGGCGGCGGCCCCGGCAGCTGGCCCTGGGCCTGCGGCCCGGAGAGCTGCACCTGGTCGGGCGCCAGGCCGTCCTCGCCGGCCGGCAGGGCGGGCGCGCCGGCGGCGGCGGGCGCCGGGGCCTGCTGGGCGAGGCTGCGCATCACGGGGCGGAGGACGCCGAAGACGAGCAGCGCCAGCCCCAGAGCGCCGCCGAGCGCCTTGAGCGCGTCGCGCACCCACGCCCGCTCCCACAGCGGCGGCTCGGGCAGCGGCTCGGGCTCGGGCGGGGGCTGGAAGGCGGCCGACATGACGTGCACGCTGTCGCCGCGGCGCGGGTCGTAGCCTGTCTCTTATACACATCTGACGCTGCCGACGATCTTAC
>WFOW01000109.1 GCA_015487895.1 Gammaproteobacteria bacterium
CGCCCGCCCGTGCCCGAGGTGGCCGAGGCCCCGCCGCCCGCCGAGGCGCCGCCGCCCGAGGCCGTTCCGCCCGACGTGCTCGTCTTCGCCGGCGCCGAGCCGCTGCCCGCCGTGGCGGCCCAACCCGAGGCCGGGGGAGAGGCCGGGGGCGCCGATCTCTCGCTGTGGCTCGAGGCGGGCGGCTTCGCCGAAGGGGCCGCGCCGGCCGACGCCTGGGGCTACGTGCGGCTGCGCGCCGGCTATCACTGGCAGCCCCCGGGCCCGTGGGAGGCGAAGCTCGCCGTGCGCGCCGACGGATACCGGCAGTGGGGCGGCATGGCGGAGATGACCGACGGCTCCGCGGACTACGACGAGGCGTGGGTGCGCTGGCGCCGCGGCCGGCTGCGGCTGACGGCCGGCGCGCAGCGCGTGGTCTGGGGGCGCGTGGACGAGATCCCGCCGCTGGACCGCCTCTCGGTGCCGGACCTGCGCCGCTTCGTGCTCGACGAGCTCCCGGACCGTCGCCTGACCGTCCCCGCGCTGCGGGCCGAGTGGTTCGCCGCCCCGTGGAAGCTGGATGTGCTGCTGGTGCCGCGCTTCCGGCCCGCCGAGCTGCCGGACCCCGACAGCGTCTGGCACCCGGTGGACCGCCGCGTCGGGCGCCTGCTCGGCGTGCGCGACCACCCCCTGCTCGCCGCGCTCGTGCGCGGGGGCAGCTTCGGCGAGGACGACGACGGCGCGGGCGGCGGAGGCCTGCGCCTGACCCGCACGGGTCGGGGGATGGACCTCGGGCTGACGCTGATCCGTGCCCGCCGGGCGCTGCCCTACTACGAGCTGGATGCGGCCGCGCGCGCCGTGCTGCTCGGCGGCGGCACGGTGGCCGCGGCGCTGGCCGCGGCGAAGGGCGACACCTTCACCGCCCGGCATCCGTGGCAGACCGTGGCGGGCTTCGACCTCGCCCTCGCCCGCGGCACCACCACCTGGCGGTTCGAGATGGCCTGGAGCAGCGACGAGCCCGTCACCCGCACCGACCTTTCGATGGACACGGTGCGCGCCGTCGACTGGGTCGCCGGCGTCGAGCTCTACCCCGGCGGCGGCGACATCCGCGTGAACCTGCAGCTCTCGGGCCACCACCTGCTCGACGCAGGGCGCGTGCTCGACCGCACGCGCGTGCTCGCCCTCGGAGGCGCGCTGGAGGACACGCTCGCCCACGGGCGCTGGCGGCTGCGGCTGCGCTTCTCCGCCGACCTCGAGCGGCGCGACCTCTATCTCAACCCCGAGGCCGCCTTCCTCGGCTGGGAGCCGCACGAGATCTATATGGCCGCGCACGTCTTCGAGGGCGAGGGCGCGGAGACCGCCGGCGGCTTCATGGACCGCAACGACCTGATCACGCTCGGCATGCGTGCCCGCTTCTGAGGCGATGGGCGGCGCTGCGGGCCAAGGGGGGCTGGCCCGCCGCGGGCGGGCCGCCGCTGCGCTGCTGCTCGCGCTCAACCTGCTCGCCCCGGTCCCGCTCCTTTTCCTGAAGGTCGACAACGCCCCCGAGGTCTACTTCCCTCCGGACGCGCCGGCGGTGCGCTTCGAGGAGGCGCTGCGCGAGCGCTTCCCCCAGGACGAGGCGCTGGTCGTGCTGCTGCGCGCCCCGGCGGGCGAGCGGTCCCGGATGCTGTTCGCGACCGAGACCCTCCGGGCGATCGATCGCGCGGCGGAGCGCATCGCCTCCCACCCCCTCGTCGACCGCGTCTTCGCGGTCACGACGCTCGAGCGTATCTCGGGCACGGAAGACGGCTTTGCCGTCGAGCGCCTCGTCGATCCGGACGACGGCGCAAGCCCCGCGACGCGCCGGCAGCGGGCGCTCGCCGACCGGTTCGCGCCGGGATTCGTGGTCTCGCGCGACGCCGACACGCTCGCCCTCATCGTGCGCCCGCACGACCTCGAGGGCTCGGCCGGGCGCGTGGCGGTGCTGGAGCTCGTGCGGGCGGCGCTCGCCGCCGAGGGGCTCGCGCCGTGGGTCGCGGGGTACGCGGGCGAGGTGGCGCTGGCGGTCGCGCAGCTCAGGTCCATGCTGCGCGACACGCTCACCTTCGTGCCGCTCACCACGGTGCTGGGCCTCTGCCTCGTCGCCTGGCTCTTTCGCCGCTGGCTGGCCGTCGCGCTCTCGGCCCTTGCCATCGGGGCGGTGGTGGCGGGCACCATCGGCGTGCTCGTCGCCTGGGGCCGGCCCTACACCATGGTTTCGGCCATGATCCCGCCGCTGCTCACCGCGCTCACGGTCGCGCTCCTCATCCACCTCTTCAACGCCGTGCGGCTCGCCGACCGGCGCGGGCACCGCGGCGAGGCGCGCGTGCGCCGGGCCCTCGACGAGATCCGCCGGCCGGCGCGCTACACCGCCCTGACCACGGCCGCGGGCCTGGGCTCGCTCGCCCTCAGCCCGGTGGCACCCATCGCCACCTTCGGCATCGCCGCCGGCCTCGGGGCGCTGCTGGCCTATCCGGTCGTGGTCGGGCTCGTCGCCGCGGCCCTTGCCCGGCACGACCGCCGCCGCTGGCCGGCCGTGGCCGGCGCGGCATGGCTCGACCGCCTGGTCGCGCGCGCGGCCCGTCTCGGCA
>WFOW01000110.1 GCA_015487895.1 Gammaproteobacteria bacterium
CGGATCGCCACCACCTTCCAGAAGAGCAGCCAGCGCCGTCCGAGCACCAGGATGACCCGCCAGCCGCTGCCGTCGCTGAAGACGACCTCGAAGCGGCCGGGACTGGCGTATCCGACGCGCTCCGGGCGCATCCTGAGGATCGGCTTCCCGGTCTCGGGATCGCGCCCCTCCGCCCCGAAGGTCTCGAGCATGACCCTGACCGACGAGAGCTCCCGGGCGTACTCGTCCCGCAGGCGCGCGAGGATGGCCTCCCGCTCCCGGTCCGGGACGGCGAAGGCGAAGGGCATCTCCTTCCTGGCCCGCTCGAGGATGCGGTCGACGATCTCGCCCGCGCTCTCGACGAGGGCCTCGCGGTCCAGATAGCGGGCGACCGCCTCGGCGTCACGCTCGGCGAGCGCGGCCTGCAGGCCCTGCAGGGCCACGTAGGGCGAGACGTACGCCAGGAATCCCAGCGTGGCCACCAGCCCCACCCCCGCGGCGAGCGCCACCTGGCCTCGCAGGCCGAGCCGCTCCAGCCACCCCTCGGCGGCGTCGAAGAACGCCGCAGCGCGGGCCCGGATGGTCTCCACCGTGCGCTTCACGTTCATGCCGCGCTCTCCTCCTTGCCTTTTCCGTCCAACCTCGCCACAGCTCCACGCCAGTGCACCAGCCGCTCAGAAGAGCGGCGGCCGGCGCCCCACCTGCTCCCAGAAGACCGGCGGCATGCGCACGGCCACCACCCGCCAGGCGAGCAGGCCCCGCCGGGCGAGCACGAGCGTGGCGCGCGCGTCCGTGCCGGGCTCGGCATAGACGACCTCGAAGCGGCCCGCCCCCGCATAGCCCATCTCCTCGATGCGCAGGCCCTTGGGGGCGTTCGGACCCGAGCCGCCGCTCCGGAAGAGCTCCGCCAGGAAGCTTGGGGAGCTGATCTCGTCGAGCATCCTCTCCGCGAGCCGCCGCCGGAAGGCCTCGATCTCGCGGTCGCTGACGAACAGGCGGTACGGGCCGAGCGGCAGCGGCACCGTATAGGCCATCCGCTCGACGTCGGGCCGCAGGCTCTCGCGCAGGGCCTCCCTGTCCACGAAACGGCCGATGCGCGCGACATCGCCGCTGTCGAGCGCCGCCTGCAGCTCGCGCTGCACGAGATAGGGCGAGACGTACACGGCGAGCCCGAGCAGGAGCGCCGCCGCGCCGGCGAGCGCAGCGGCCGCGATCCGGCGCTCGCGCGCGCCCCACCGCGCGATCGCGCCGCGCACGCCCTGGAGCATCCCGGAGACCTTCATGCCCGTCTCTCCTCTTCCTCCTGCTGACATCCGTCCGGCACCCTTCCGCGGGCCCTCCCGGGCGGGCGGCTCAGGCGGGGCCCGCGGCGCAGGCCGCCGCCCGGCGCTCGAGCCACGGCTCGAGCTCGCCCAGCGCCAGCATCTCCATGCCGGCCTGGCGGCCGCGCAGGCGCACCAGCGCGTCCTCCGTGTCCTCGAGGCTCGTGAGGAGCACGGCCGCGTCGTTCGGCCCCGTGCACAGGCGCCCCGCGAGCGCCGCGTAGCGGTCGAGCCGGTCGGCGTAGCGGCGCCCGGTCTTGGCCTCCACCCACAGCAGCCCGCCGTCGGGCAGCAGCGCGCACAGGTCGAGCTCCGCGCGCCTGCCGTTGCCGTACCCGATGCAGGCCCGGAACAGGACCGGCGCGTCGGGGAGGGTGCGGCGCACCACCGCCCAGGCGTGCAGCTCGAGCCAGCCGCCCTGGAAGAAGGCGCGGGCGAGCGGGGTGCGCGGCTCCCGGAACCACACGTACCCGCGCTCGCGGTCATAGCCCGCGCGCGGCAGCAGGCCGGCCCGCTCGCAGGCCGAGGCGAGGCGCCAGACCGCGCCGGCACGGCCCTCGGGCGCGGGCACGGCACCACTGCGGCGGCGCCCGACGGAGAGCGCCACCTCCCGCAGGAAGCGGCGCACCTCGCTCCATTCGCGCGCGATCATGCCGGCCACCACGAGCAGGCCTTCGTCGTCGCGGCCGAGGCTGGCGGCCTCGTGCAGCACGATGCCGCGGGCCGCGAGCGCCTCGCGCACCGGCGCCGCATCGGGCGCCTGCGCGAGCAGCCGTCGCGCGCCGGGCGCCTTCCGGCGCGCGCGTGCCGCGGCGGCGGTGTGCGCGCCGGCATGGCGCCCGGGCTCGACGCCGAGCATCCTGCCGGCCGCACCCAGCAGCCGCGCGATCAGGCTGTGGCTGGAAAAGGGCATGTCCGTTTCCTCGTGCTCGATGCCTTCGTCTTCGCTCCTTTCGTTTCCGTGCTCACCTCTCTTTCGAACCGTCCGGCCCCCGGCGCCCCGGGCCCTCTCCCGAAGGCGCGGGCGCAGGCTAGCCCGCACGATCCCGGAAGGGCGCGCACGGCAAGCTTGCGGCGGCGCGCAAGCTTGCCGGCCGCGCTCCCGCGCCGAGATTCCGTTCAGGATGCGCCGCAGGCCGCCGGCGGTCCGGAAGGGCCAAAGCGAAAGGCGGACGAACGGACAGGCAACGGAGGAAAAGGAGCAGGACGATGGACGCCGGCCTGTGGGAGCAGATCCAGTCCCAGCTCGCCGGGCGCCCCCTCTCGTGGTGGCTCGCCGCATACGGCGTGCTCGCCACCGCGCTCTACGCGGCGCGCCCGCAGGCGCATGCCGCCATAAGGGCGGCGTTCGCCGTCGCCTGGCGCGCGCTGCGCCTGGCGCAGGGCTGGCTCTCCGCCCGCGCCCGTGCGCTGGGCGCGCGCTACCGTGCGCTCGCGCAGGCCCATCGCGAGCGCCGCGCCGTGCAGGCGGCCGCCCGTGCGGCGGCTCTCGCCGCCCCCCAGCTCGAGCGCGCCCTGCCGCAGGTGCAGGGGCTCGCCGAGCGCGCCCGCGGGCTGCTCGCGGAGGTGCAGGCCGGCCTCGCCCACGCCACGGCGCCCGCGGACAACGAGGTCGCGGAAGGGGACGTGCCGGAGGGCGAGCCCGCCGGCGCCTTCGCGCGCTGGCGCGCCGGGCGCCGCCTGCGCGCCATGCTCCGGCGCCAGGCCGAGGCGCGCGTGCACGCCCTGGCCGCCCTCCAGCCGCCCCTGCGTCAGGCGCTCGAGACGCTCGGGCGCATCGAGACGCGCGTGCAGGAGAGCGGCCGCGTGGCGGCCGAGGCGCGCGAGGCCGCCCGCCGCGCGCTGGGGGAGAGCGCCCGCCCGGCGGAGGGCTCCGTGGGCGCACAGCTCGCCGTGGCCATGCTGCTCTCGGGCGCCGCCCTGCTCGGCGCGCTGCTGAACGGCCTGCTCATCGCCCGGCCCATGGCCGAGATGGTCGGCACCGGGAGCACCCTGCTCGGCTGGCCGATCAACGCCGTCGCAGCCGGCGTCTTCGTCCTCCTGGAGCTCGCCCTGGGGTACGTGATCATGGAAGCCTTGGGGTACACCCACCTGCTCGGCCTGTTCGACTCCGTCCCGGACCGCTCGCGCCGCCGGCTGCTCTGGCTTGCGGGCTGCCTCCTCGTCGCGCTCGCGCTCGCCGAGGCCGGGCTCGCCTACGTGCGCGAGCTCCTCATCGCCGAGGAGGCGCGCACCACCGCCCTGCTCGCGGGCGGCGACGCGACGGCGGCCGACCGCCTGGTCGGCGCGCTGCCCACCGCCGTGCAGGCCGTGCTCGGCTTCGTGCTCCCCCTCGTGCTCGCGGTGACCGCGGTGCCGCTGGAGCGGCTCGCCGTCACGGGGCGCATCGCCATCCAGTGGCTGCTGTGGAACGCGGTGGCGACGGCCGCCTTCCTGGCGCGCCTCGGCGCCGTCTGGGCGCGAAGCCTCCGGAGGCTCACGCTGGGGCTCTACGACCTCGCCGCCTTCCCGCCGCTGGCCCTCGAGCGGCTCGCGCGGGCGGGTGCGGCCGCGGCACGGGCATGGAGGACGCGGTCGTGAGGGGCATGCGGCGCTCCGCCCGGCACGCCGCCGCGGCGCTGGCCCTGGCCGGGCTCGCCGCCGGCGGCTGCGTGGACGCCGAGCGGCCCGGGCGGGCCGTCTACGTGCTCATCGACACCTCGGCCAGCTACCGGCCCGCGCTCGCGCGCGCCGTCGCGGGCGCCAAGCGGATCGTGGCCCGGGCGCGGCCGGGCGACGTGCTGGCCGTGGCGCTCATCACCGAGGGGAGCTTCACCGACGAGGCCGTGCTCCACGAAGGGCGCCTGGCCGGACGCCCGAGCGAGATCGCCCGCCTCAAGCGTCGCCTCGGCGCGCGGCTCGACGCCCTCGTGCTGGCGGCACGCCCCGCCCCCCACACCGACATCAGCGGCGCGCTGCTGCAGGCGGCCGACACCCTCGCGCGCCTCGACACGCGGGAGCGATGGCTCGTGATCTTCTCCGACCTGGACGAGGACCTGGGGCGCGGCCTGCGCCGCCCGCGTCTTCCCGATCTCACGGGCGTGCGGGTGATCGCCGCGGGCGTGCGCAAGCTCCGCTCCGACAACCGCGACCCGGAGCGCTACTACGCCCGCCTCGCCCGCTGGCGCGAGCGCCTGCTGGCGGCGGGCGCCAGCGGCTGGCACGTGACCGGCGCCGCGGAGGCGGCGGCGATCATCGCGCGCGGGGCGCAGGGCGCTCCATCCAGGAGGCCGCCCAATCCCTGAATGCCGTCAGGCGCTCGCCGTCGAAGATCTCGATGCCCTGCCCTTCCGCCCGCCGCCGCGCAGAATCCGTCACAGGCTGGACCGTCAGCAGCGCGGCCTTGCCGAAGCCCCTGCGCAGCCCGCCCGTGACGGAGTCGAGCTTGTACAGCACGGCGCTCATCGCCTCGCTCGAGGTGCGGCTGACGGCCTTGCACTCGACGAACAGCGGCCGGTTGCCGTGGATCGCGACCGCGTCGAGCTCGTTGCGCTCGCCCGTGGGCCAGGCTCCCGTGACGCCGGCCCGGCGGTCGTCGGCGCCCAGCGCGTCGAGCACCAGCCAGGCGTACTCCTCCAGCCAGCCGCCCTTCAGGTAGGCGTAGGCCTCC
>WFOW01000111.1 GCA_015487895.1 Gammaproteobacteria bacterium
GTGAAGCCGCGCGCCAGCCGGATGGCGCTCATGGTGGCCTCGGTGCCGGAGTTCACCATGCGCACCCGCTCGAGAGAGGGCACGAGCTCGCACAGCAGCTCGGCCATCTCCACCTCGAGCTCGGTCGGCGCGCCGAAGCCGAGGCCGCGCGCGGCCGTCTCCTGCACCGCGCGCACCACCTCCGGGTGCGCGTGGCCGAGGATCATGGGCCCCCACGAGCCCACGTAGTCGATGTAGCGGCGCCCGTCGACGTCGATCAGCCACGGCCCCTCGCCGCGCGCGAAGAACACGGGCTCGCCGCCGACGCCCTTGAAGGCGCGCACCGGCGAGTTGACGCCGCCCGGGATGACGCGCCGGGCGCGCGCGAAGAGCTCGCTCGATCGGCTCATGCCTCCCTCCCTTCGCCCGCCGCCGCGGGCGCTGCATACAGGCGCGCGATGGCGCGCGCCGCCGCCTCCGGGTCCGGCGCGGCCAGCACCCCGCTCGCCACGGCGAGCAGGTCCGCGCCCGCGGCCGCGACCTCGCCGGCGTTGGCGGGCGTGATGCCGCCGATGGCGCAGACCGGGACGCCGAGCGCGGCCCGGGCCTCGCCCAGCAGCGCGAGCGGCGCGCGCACCGCCCCGGGCTTGGTGGGCGAGGGGAAGACGCTGCCGAAGGCCACGTAGTCTGCGCCCGCGGCGGCCGCGGCGCGCGCGAGCGGCAGCGCATTGTAGCAGGAGGCCCCCACCAGGGCCCCGGCGCCGAGCGCCGCGCGGGCGGCGGCGACGGTGGGGTCGTCGCGGCCCACGTGGACGCCGTCGGCGCCCGCCTCGCGCGCGAGCGCGGGGTCGTCGTTGACCAGGAAGGGCACCCCCCGCGCGCGGCACAGGGCCGCCAGCGCGCGTGCCGTGGCGAGCCGCGTGCGGGCGTCGGCCGCCTTGTCGCGGTACTGCACGAGCGCGGCCCCCCCGGCGATGGCCGCCTCGACCGCCTCCGCCAGGCGCGCGCGCGCGGTCACCGAGGCGTCGGCGATCAGGTAGAGGCCCCGCGGCAGGCGGCTCATGGCCGCTGCTCCTCGCGCGCCCAGAACAGGCGGTTCGGGATGCGCTGGCCGCCGCCCGCGCGGTAGGCGGCACGCAGCGCCTCGTGGGTGTACTGCTGCGCCTGGTGGGCGGCGCCGAAGACCTCGCGCCCCTGCGCGAGCAGCCCCGCCAGCGCCGCGGCCAGCGTGCAGCCCGAGCCGTGGAAGGCCCCGGGCAGCCGCTCCCAGCGGAAGGTCTCGAGCAGGCGCCGGCCGCCGTAGAGTCGGTTGACGACCTCGGCGCCGCCCGCGTCGCCGCCCGTGAGCAGCACGTACTCCGCGCCCGCCTCGAGCAGGGCGAGCGCCGCCGCCTCCGGGCTGTCGGCCTCGGGGACCAGGCGCAGGGCCTCGGGCCCGTTGGGGGTGACGACGGTGGCGAGCGGCACGAGCAGCGCGCGCAGCGCCTCCTCGAGGCCGGGCTCGGCGAGCGCGCCGCCGCCGCCCGCGGCCAGCACCGGGTCGAGCACCACGGGCAGCTCCGGCCGCTCGGCCAGCACCGTGTGCAGGCACTCGGCGGCGGTGCGCGTGCCGACCATGCCGATCTTGACCGCCGCCACCGGCATGTCCTCGAGCACCGCGCGCACCTGCTCCACCAGCACGCCCGGAGCGACCGGCTCGAAGCCGAGGGCGCCGGCGGTGGTCTGGACGGTGAGAGCGGTGGCCACGGGCGCCGCGTGGCAGCCCTGGCTGGCGATGGCCTCGAGGTCGGCGGCGAGCCCCGCGCCGCCCGTCGGGTCCAGGCCGGAGCAGGCCAGCACCACCGGCACCGCGGGCGTGTCCGTGGAGGGGATCATCCGCGCGGATTATAGGCCCCGCGCTTCCGGCCGCGGGCGGCGCGTGCCAGAATGACCCGCCCCCAGGGGGAGGAGCGGGAGAGCGGACGAAGCGATGGACCAGCCCTACCGCAAGTTCATGTGCGTCATCTGCGGCTTCATCTACGACGAGGAGAAGGGCCTGCCCGAGGAGGGCATCCCGCCCGGCACGCGCTGGGAGGACGTGCCCGAGAACTGGCGCTGCCCCGACTGCGGGGCCTCCAAGGACGACTTCGAGATGGTCGAGGTCTGAGGCCGTGGGCGACCCGCGCCGCGAGCTGGTGCGCTACTACCGCTGGCTGCGGCGCTACGGCCTCAACGACTCCCACAGCGGCAACGCCTCGGTGCGCGACGGCGACACCGTGTGGGTGACACCCACCGGCGCCTGCGCCGATCTCCTCCGGCCCGGCGATCTCGTCGCCTGCCGCCTCGGCGAGCCGCCGCCCGAGGGCGCCTCCCTCGACGCCGGCATCCACCTCGCCGTCTACGAGGCCGCGCCCGGCACCGGCGCGGTCCTCCACGGCCACGGCCCCCACGCCATCGCCCTCAGCATGGGCTGCGGCGCGCGGCTTCGCCTCGCCGACTTCGAAGGCGCCTACTACTTCCCGGACGGTGTGCCCGTGGTGGACGTGGCGCTCGAGGGCTACCGCGAGGAGGCGCCGGGACGCGTCGCGAAGGCGCTGCGCGGAGAGGTGGCCTGCCTCATGCGCGGGCACGGCATCTACGCCCGCGGCGAGACGCTCGAGCGCGCCTACAAGTGGGTGTGCACCGTCGAGTCGGCGGCCCGGGTGACCTGGCTCTCGCGCGCGCTCAGGGACCCCCGACCCGGCGGAACTCCACCCGCGCGCGGCCGTCCTTGACGCACTCGATGCGTGCGCCGTCCGGGGCCATGCGGCAGTCGAGCTCGTGGACCGTCTTCTGCCAGCCCGTGCTCGGCACGACCACGTTGGCTTCCGGATCGTCCGGGTCCTCCGGCATCGCGTAGGTGACGTTGGCGCGGTAGCGCGCGCGGAAGCGGCCGTCCGGCGCGAAGTCCGAGATCACGGTCTCGACGAAGTAGGTCATCTCGACGCCGTCGGCGACGCGCTCGCGCTCGCGCGAGCGGCACACGAGCCGTGCGCCCTCGTCGCGGCAGGTGGTGCGTGCCGAGGGCAGGTGGTCCGAGGGCCAGCGGTCCTCGATCCAGCCCGCCGACATGAGCGCCGTCTTGACGTCGAGGCGCCGCTCGCGCTTCGCCTGCGCCCCGCCGGGCGCCTTCGGCTTCGCCCGGCGCGGCTCGGCGCGTGCCTGCCGCGTCGCCGGCGGCTTCTGCGGCCTGCGCGCCTGCGCCTGCCGCGCGGCCTCCTCGCGGAGCTTGCGCACGCGGGCGATCTCCTCGCGGGCCGGCAGGTAGTCCTGCGCCGCGGCCTTGCGCAGCCACTCCAGCGCCGCATCGTAGTCGCGCTCGGTCCCGAGGCCGGCGGCGTACATGCGCCCGAGCTGGTACTGCGCGGGCGAGTAGCCGGCCTCGGCAGCCCTGCGGACGAGCCCGAAGGCACGCCCGGGGTCGCGCCGCACGCCGATGCCGCGCAGGTGCATGTACCCGAGGCGGTAGAGGGCCTTGGGGTGACCCTGGCGGGCGGCCTTGCGGAACCACTTGAGCGCCTCCTGCGGGTCGACCGCCGGGCCGCGGCCTTTCAGGTAGGCCTCGCCCACGGCATACTGCGCGTCGGCGTCGCCCGCCTCGGCCCGCTTGAGGCGCTGGGCGAAGACCTGCTCCCAGATGTAGTCCACAGCGGAGGCCGGGGAGGGCCACGCGGGCGCGGCCAGCACCAGCGCCAGCACCATCGGGCGCAGCCAGGCGTCTTGCACTTCGCTTCCCCTCGCGGCGCTCCCGCGCCGCCCCGCTACGGTCAAATTATGGATGCCGGCCGGAAGCTGTAAATTTTTCGAGACACCTTCCGTCGGACCCCTGACGCCGCTGGCGGGGGCCGGCCCGTGAGGGGCGGTCGGGGCGGGCTGCTCGGCGCGCTGCGCCACCGCGACTTCCGGCTCTACTGCGCGGGCCAGCTCGTCTCC
>WFOW01000112.1 GCA_015487895.1 Gammaproteobacteria bacterium
GCGCCCGCCAGCGCGGCGGCCGCGCCCGCGGCCCCGCGGCGAGAACGCGCCCACCCTCGCCGGGTGCCCCCCACTTCGGTTCGCATCGTCATGTGTCGCTCCTCGCCTTCATGGGTCTTCTGTGTGCCGCGCATGGCGCGTGGCCAGGCTGTGCCCCTCTCCCTCGAGTCGCTCCCTGCGCCCCCGCGGTTCATACCCCGGGCTCGCGGCGCGCCGTGTCACGGCCCGCCGACTCCGCCGCGGTACCGCAGCGCCGGGACCGTTACACGGACCTGCGCATCCGGCGCGGTGCCCGCACGGGACGGCGCGGCCGGCGGCCGTCGGTCCGCGGAGCCGCGCCCGTCGAAGCGCAGCACCGCTGTGCGGACCGCGCTGGCCGCGGGCGGCGGGAGCCGCCACGCGGTGGCATCGCCGCCGCCCCGGTAGCGCAGCGTGGCGGTGCGCACCGTGCCGGCCGTCGCGCCGCGTCCGGCGCCGGAGGCGCGGGGCGCGGTCTTCCCGCCGCCATCACCCAGGTAGCGGAGCACGGCGGTCCGGACGGCCCCCGCGCGGGGCGGGGGCGGCGTCCAGGCCGCCGCCTCGCTCCCGCCGCGATAGGCGAGCAGGCCCGTGCGGACGGTGCCCGAGGTGGCGCCGCTCCGCCTGGCGCGGCCGCGCGGTGCGGTCCCGGGCTCCCGGCCACCGACGAACCGCAGCATGGCGGTCCGCACGGCGCCGGACGCCGGACGCGGCGGGCGCCCCGCGCCGGTCGCCGCCCCACCGCGGAAGCGGAGCGCCGCTGTGCGGACGGTCCCCGCCGTGCCCGTGCCGCGGTGCGGGGCCTGCGCGCGCGCCGCCTCACGGCCGCCCCGGTACCGCAACGCGGCGGTGCGGACCGCACCCGGGGCGGGCCGCAGCGGCGTCCAGGCGTCCGCCGCCCGACCCGCGTAGCGCAGCGGCGGCGTGCGCGCCGCACCCGCCGTGCGGCGCCGCGGGGGTGTCGCCGCCGGGATCGGGGCCCTGGCCGCCGGCAGCCCGCGCCCGCGCGGCGCCGCGTACGGCGCTCCCTTGGGCAAGGCCCGGGCGGTCCGCTTTCCGTTCGGCTGTGTGGAGCCCTTCCCCGGGCGGGGCAGCGCCCCGCCGGCATTCGGAAGCACCGGCGCTCCCGGCCTGCCGGATGCGACTCGCAGCATGACCGCCTTGCCCAGGACCCTGCCCGGGCGGCGGCGATCGGCGAGGTAGAGCGTGGCGGGGCCCGGGGGCAGGGAGCGCGGCAGCTTGGCCTCGAGCACCTTCCCCCGCGGGGGCACACCCTTCAGGGGCACGGGCTTGCGCCCGCGCGGCCGTACCACCAGCGCCAGCCCCTTGGGCGGCGAGCGATCGAGCACGACGCGGATCACCGCGCCCGGCGCCGGCCGCTTCGGACGCACCGAGACGATGCGGGGCGCACTGTGCTCCTGCAACCGCGCGGGCCGGCCGATCGCGGGCTTCACGGGCGGCGGCGACGCCGGCGGCGCCGCGGCCGCCGCGCCCGCCAGCCAAGCGGCGAGGATCGTCGTCCCACGGCCCCACGCGCGCGCGCCCATGGTCGTCGCCGAACCTGCCGGCTCAGCGGCCGGGCGCGAAGCCGCCTCCGCCCTTGATGCCGTCGAGCCCCCTGGCGCCCTTGCGGGCGGCCTCGCCGGCCGCGCGCGCCGCGGGGCCGGCGACCTGGGCCGGAAGCTCGCCCCGCACCTCGCAGGTCTGCGCGGCCCCGCAGCGCTTCCTGCCCTCGATGAGGAGCTCGCAGCGGTAGCGCTCCACCCCCCGCACGTTGCGGAATCGCACCCGCAGCACGGTCTGCAGCGGCCGATAATGCACCCGGTACGGCGACAGGCCCGGTCCGCGCCCCTCGGGAATGGGCGTGTCGTTGCGGAGCTCGGCCTGCGCCCTCGCCTCGGCGACGTCGTACCCGCCGCGGTAGACCTTGCAGACCACGGTCACCGGGACGCGGCGCGGGTCGCGCGGCGTCGAGCCGAGCGTCGGCACGCCTCCGAAGCTGCTGCTGTAGTTGCGGACGTCCACCGGCACCTCGAGGACGAGATCGTCGTGCGGCCAAGGCGCCCCCCGCGCCACGCCGGCACCGAGGCTCGCCACCGCAGCGAGCGCGAGCCCTGCCATCGGCAGGACGCCCGCAGGTCTGCTTCTCCGATTCCGGACTCTCCGGACTCTCGTCATGGCCCACCTCCCACCTGCTGTGTCACGGGCCGCCGCCGGCCCGTCCCGTTCCGCCGCCTGGAGGCGGAGGGTCTGTGGAACCATCCGAAGGGCTCGCGTGCCCGCCGCGAAGCATCCGCGTGCGTCCTTCCGTGCCTCAGCCTGCACGTCCGCACCCCGGGTGCCGCAGCAGCCCGTGGCCGAAACGCGGGTCCGGGCCTGGCGGGCCCAGGTCGCGGGCGGCGTCCAGGAGGCGCGCGCGGGCCTCGGCGGGCCCGGCGCCGCGGGCGATCTCGAGGGCGAGCGCCGCCGCCGCGAAGGGGACCGCGTAGGAGGTGCCCGTGGCGTAGCGCCCGCTCCGGCCGGGCGCCGCCACCCAGAGGTCCACGCCCGGGGCTGCGATCGCCACGTGCGCGCCACGGTTGGCCTTCCGGAACGGGCGCCGGTCGGCGTCCACGGCCGTGACGCCGAGCACCTGCGGGTAGCCTGCGGGATAGACCGGCCGCTCCTGGCCGCCGTTGCCGGCCGCGGCCGCGAGCGCCAGCCCCCGCTCCTCGGCGAGCCGCACGGCGAGCTCCAGCAGCCGGTTCGGGGGACCGCCCAGGCTGAGGACGGCCGCCTGCGCGCCGGCGCCGACGAAGGCGTCCACGGCGCGCACGATCAGCTCCGCGGTGGTATCAACGCGCCTGCCCTCCTCGCGGCTGCGCAGCACCACCGCGACCTGAAGGGCCGCCCCGGGCAGGAGCCCGTCGAAGCCGCTCTCCGGGGCGCCCACCAGAAGCCCCGCCAGAGCCGTACCGTGCGAGGAGGGCGCAGGCGCCGCGGCCGGGCCAAGGAAGGAGAGCACTGCGACATCGCGCCCGGCGAGTGCCGGATGCCCCGTCTCCACCGGCCCGTCGGCGAGGCCGAGCACGAGACCACGCCCGCAGCCGCCACCCCCGTGCCAGCCGACGAGCGCGCGCGCGTAGCGGACCGGGGCGGTTGCCTCGTCGAGGCTCATGGGGCCGTAGCGGTGGTTGGCGTCGATCCAGAGATCGGGATAGCGCTGGCGCAGCGCGTCCACCGCCTCGCGCACGCGCATGCCCTCGGGCACGCGGAATGTGGTGAGCACCATGCCGAGCGCCATCAGCACCTGGCGCCGGCGCAGCCGGAAGCCCTCCTGCGCGAGCTCGCGGGCCAGGGCGCTGGCCTCGCGGACGTCGGCGCTCGCCACCAGCACCTCGCCGGGCTCCACCTCGCCCTCGTCATCGCGGTCCGCGGGCGGGGGCGGCGGCTCGGGCAGCGCCCTGGCCAGCAGGCCTCCGCTCAGCGAGCCCGCCTGCCCCACCGCACCTTCGTCGCCGTCCTCCCAGGCGCCCTCCTGGCCTTCGCCGCCCCATTCGCCCTGACCGGGCTCGGGCTGTGCGGTCAGGTCGCCGGGCCCGGCCCAGCCGCCCTTCGCGCCACCGGCCGCAGGAACCTTGGTGCCGAGGGTGGTCACGGGGTTGGCGGCGACGGGGTTGCACACGGCCACCTTCAGCGGCCCCGCGATCCACCGGCCGTGGCCGCTGCGCGCGTCCTCGATGCCGATCCATGCCGCGCCCGCTCCTTTGGGCGCGGGCGACGTCACCCGCACGGCGATCCAGGTCGGGCGCCAGGTCTCGACCGCCAGATGCACGTGGCCCGACCCAGGGCTGGACCTCGGCGGCGCGAAGTCGGCGGCCACCGCCCGGCCCGCGGCGCCGCCCAGGTTGCGGCCCCTCAGCTTGAAGAGCGCGCCCTCGCGGTAGCACCCGGGCTTGCCCTCGACGGCGTCGAGGCGGGGAAGAACGGAGGGGCCTACCTTCAGCGGCACGTCGAGGCCGAAGGGGTCGCGCGCCTGCGCCGGCCCCGCGGCGAGGGCGGCGGCGAGCAGCAGCCCGCCCCCGAGGCGGTGGAGTCGCATGCTCATCCCCTCACCTCCACCACCACGTCGCGCGCGGCCTCCAGCCGGCGCCGCGCCCGCGTGAGCGCCTGCTCGCCGTCGTCGACCGGGGCCACCGAGTAGATCCCGAGCGTGCCGGGCCCCGAGACGATCTCGACGCCCGCCTCGCGCAGGACGGTCCGGATACGCGCCTCGCTCGCATCGGGTCGGAAGCGGATCTGCAGGACCGGCCGGGTCTCGGCGCCGAGCGGCTCGTAGAGCGC
>WFOW01000113.1 GCA_015487895.1 Gammaproteobacteria bacterium
GCTCGGAGATGTGTATAAGAGACAGCATCCTCGGCTTCGACTCGTCCGGCTCGGTGACGCTGAATGCCACGGGGTCGCTGGAGAGCGTCGACATCTCGACCGTGACGGGGGCGAATGCGGCGATCCTCGCCGTCGATGCCGCGCTCGATACCATCAACTCCTCGCGGGCGAAGCTCGGCGCCATCCAGAGCCGCTTCGAGTCCACGATCTCGAACCTGAGCGCGACCTCGGAGAACCTCTCCGCCGCGCGCTCGCGGATCCGGGACGCGGACTTCGCGGCCGAGACCGCCGAGCTGACGCGGGTGCAGATCCTGCAGCAGGCGGGCATCGCCATGCTGGCCCAGGCCAACGCCGTGCCGCAGACGGTGCTGGCGCTGCTGCAGTAAGGGAGGCAGGCGGCAGGGACGCGCCATGACGGGCGGGGCAGGGAGGCGCGCCTCCCTGCCCCGCTCCGCCATGCGCGAGGCGCCCGCGGGGCGCGCCACAGAGGAGCGAGGCCATGCGCATCGACCCGAGCCTGCACGGACCCCGGACCCCGGCGGCCGCCGGCACCGGCGCGCCGGAGGCGGCCGGCGGGCGTGCGCAGCCGCAGCGCCCGCAGGCCCCGGAGGACGAGGCCGGCGGCGGCAAGGCGCTGCCGCCGGAGGCCGCCGCGCGCGGCGGGGACGGGCCGCGGGAGGCCCTGCGCCGCATCGAGGCCTACGTCCAGGGGGTGCGGCGCGAGCTGCGCTTCTCGGTCGACGAGACCACGGGCCGCACCGTCATCCGCGTGCTGGACGCCGAGACCGAGGAGGTGATCCGCCAGATCCCCCCCGAGGAGCTGATGGCGGTCGCGCGCTCCCTGGCCGAGGGCCGCGAGGCGGGGATCGAGGGGCTGCTGTTCCGCGCGCGGGCCTGAGCGGCTGGCACGGGATTTGATGGCGTTCGCGGACGCCCGCCGCCGCGGGGCGGCGTGCGGGTCCCCGGGAGGCTGAGATGGCGAACATCGCTTCACCAGGCATCGGATCGGGTCTGGACGTGGCGGCCATGGTGCGGCAGCTCGTCGACGCCGAGCGCGCGCCGGCCGAGACGCGGCTCGCGCGCAAGGAGGCGCGGCTGCAGGCGCAGCTCTCGGCCCTCGGCACGGTCCGCTCGGCGCTGTCCTCCTTCCGGGGGCGGCTCTCGGGCCTGGCGGATGCGGCCGCCTTCGCCCGCATGGAGGCGAGCAGCTCCGATCCCGACACGGTCGCCGCCACCGTCGGGGAGGGCACGGCCGCGGGGAGCTACAGCGTCACCGTGAGCAGGCTGGCGCGGGCCCACGCGCTCGCCTCCGCGGCCTTCTCGGACCCGTCCGACGTGGTGGGCACGGGCCAGCTCACCATCCGCTTCGGCAAGACGGTCTACGACCCCGCCACGGACACCTACACCAGCTTCACCCAGAACCCGGACGCCCCCAGCCTCACGCTGACCATCGACTCCAGCAACAACACGCTCGCCGGCATCCGCGACGCGATCAACGCCGCCGACGCCGGCGTGCAGGCCGCCATCGTCAACGACGGCAGCGGCTACCGCCTGGTGCTCACCTCGAAGCGCACCGGCGAGGACTACAGCATGGAGGTGAGCGTCAGCGGCGACGGCGACGGCAGCGACACCGACAACGCGGGGCTGTCGCGGCTCGCCTTCAACGCCTCGGCCACCAATCTCGAGCAGACCGTGGCGGCCCAGGACGCCTCGCTCACCATCAACGGCCTGGCCGTGACCAGCGACAGCAACACCGTGGACGGGGCGGTCGAGGGGCTGACGCTGGAGCTCAAGGCCACCACCTCGGCGGCGGTCACGGTGCAGGTGGCGCTCGACCGCGCCGCCATCGAGTCGGCCGTGCAGGGCTTCGTCGACGGCTTCAACGAGCTCGTGGACGCCATCCGCTCGGTCTCCTCCTACGACGCCGCCACGGAGACGGCGGGCGTGCTGATCGGCGACTCGGCCCTGAGGGCGATCGAGTCGCGGCTGCGGCGGCTGATCTCCGATCCCGTGGAGGCCGCGGGCGGCAGCTACCGCGCCCTGGTGGACATCGGCATCCGCACCGGCGAGGACGGCAGGCTCGAGCTCGACAGGTCCGCGCTGGGCAAGGCGCTGGACGCGGACCGCGAGGGCGTGGCCGCGCTGTTCGCCGCCTACGGGCGGCCCACGGACACCTTCGTCCGCTTCGAGGGGGCGGGGGCCGCGACCGAGCCCGGCAGCTACGCGGTGAAGGTGACCGCGCTCGCGACCCGCGGCCGCTACGAGGGCGCGGGCGTGCTGCCGGACTTCTCGGCCGGGGGGACGGTCACGATCGACGCCAACAACGACACCTTCGCCCTGAAGGTGGACGGCATCCAGTCCGGCACCGTCACGCTCACCCAGGGCACCTACAGCTCGGGCGAGGCGCTGGCGGCGGAGATCCAGGCGCGCATCAACGCCGACCAGGCCCTGAAGGATGCGGGCGTTTCGGTGGACGTGAGCTACGACGCGGCCAACGCGCGGCTGGTCGTGACCTCGGCGCGCTACGGCTCCGCCTCCACGGTGGAGCTCACCGCCGTGGACACGAGCACGGCCTCGACGCTCGGCTTCTCCGTGGGCGCGGGCACGGCCGGCACGGATGTCGCCGGCAGCATCGGCGGCGTGGCCGCCACGGGCAGCGGCCAGGTCCTGACCGGCGCGAAGGGCTCGCCGGCGGAGGGGCTGGCGCTGCGCGTCCTGGGCGGCGCGACGGGGGACCGCGGGACGGTGGCCTTCACCCGCGGCGTGGCCGCCGTCCTCGACGAGCTCGTCGGCGAGTACCTGGCCGACGACGGCCTGCTGGATGCGCGCGAGGAGGGGGTGCAGGCGAGCATCGAGGACGTCGCGGCCGAGCGCGAGCGGCTGGAGCGGCGCCTGCAGGCGCTCGAGGCGCGCTACCGGGCGCAGTTCACCGCGCTCGACGTGCTGCTGGGCCAGCTCTCGACCACGAGCGCCTATCTCCAGCAGCAGCTCAACCAGCTCGCGGCGGTCCAGGCGCAGGCGCGCCAGCGCTAAAGGCGCGGCCGCAGCGACCGCTAACAGGTGCAGGGCGCATCAGCGGCATCCGACCGGCACTGGCAGGAGAGAGGGTGAGAGCATGACCTACGGGGGCGTGCACGAGGCGCTGCGGCAGTACCGCAAGCTCCAGACCGAGACCACGGTGGAGACGGCCGACAGCCACCGGCTGATCGCCATGCTGCTCGACGGGGCCATCGAGCGCATCGGCCGCGCGAAGGCGCATCTCGAGCGCGGCGAGACCGCGCGCAAGGGCGAGCAGATCGGGCTCGCCGTCTCGATCATCGAGGGCCTGCGCGCCGCGCTCGACCACGAGCGGGGCGGCGAGATCGCGGCCAACCTCGAGGCGCTCTACGACTACATGGAGCGGCGCCTCACGGAGGGGAACCTGCGCAACGACGCCTCGGCCCTCGAGGAGGTGGCGGGGCTGCTCGCGCAGATCCGCGAGGCCTGGGCGGCGGTGCCGGGGCTGCTCGCGCGCGAGGCCCGGGCGGCCGCTGCGGGGGCGGGGCGATGAGCGCGGCCGGGGCTCCCGTCACGGACGCGGGCGAGCACGTCCTGCGGCTGAGCCGCCAGATGCACGAGGCGGCGCGGGACGGCGCCTGGGCGCGGCTCGCGGCGCTGCACGAGCAGCGCGAGCCGGCGCTGCGCGCGCTGTGCGAGGGGCGCCTGCTCGCGCCCGACCGGCTGCGGGCGGTGCTGGAGGCCGTCCTGGAGGCCGACCGCGAGACGGTGGCGCTGGTCATGGCCGCGCGCGAGGACGCCCAGGCGGCGCTTCGCCAGCTCGCGGCGGGCAGGCGCGCCGTCGGCGCCTACCACGAGAGCCGCGCGGGCGCCTGACGGCCTGGCCCCACGCGAGGCCCACCGGCGCCGGCCGCGGCGCCTCCCGCGGCCGAAGGGCTCCCGAAAGGTAGGGCTGTTCGCTGTCAAAGTTTTGACAGAGGACGGCGGCTGGTGCTTTACTTGGGCGGCAGTCCGTCTCAGGGGGAGCACCCGCCACATGGAGCCCGCCAGCGCGGAGCAGGCCGCCGCGGGGCCCGGGCCGGCCGCCCGGGTTCTCGTGATCGACGACGACGCGGCGCGGCGCGAGCGCGCCGCGCAGATCCTTTCCTTCCTGGACTACGAGCCGGTCCCCACCGAGCCGCGCGCCTGGCGCGGGCAGGCGGGCGAGCCC
>WFOW01000114.1 GCA_015487895.1 Gammaproteobacteria bacterium
CCCCCACTGCGGGCGGGGGGACTGCGCCGAGGAGCAGGGCCGCGGCGGCGGCCAGCGCCAGCGCCGGCCAGGTGACGGCGCGCGGCGCGAGCCTTTGCCCCTTGCCTAGCGCGGCCATCGGGCGAGCGCCTCCAGGCAGCGGGCGCGCTGGCGCGGGCCGGCCCCCGCGGGGACGGTGCGGCCCGGCAGGACGAGCCCGTACTCGAGGCCGCGGCGGTGCGCCTCCAGCACCCAGCGGCACAGGAGCGAGAGCCGCGCCTCGGCGCCGCCCGCGCAGGCCTCCCAGCGCAGCATGCGCGGCGCACCCTCGGGCTCGGCGAAGCGGCGCGCGTGCAGGCCGCGCCCGCGCGCGGCGAGCGGCCAGTGGATGCGGCGCGGGCTCTCGCCCGGCCGCCACGGGGCGAGGTCGTGCAGCTCGCCCTCGGGCCCGGTGGTCCGGGCAGGGGGGTCCTCCCGCGCGCCTCGCGCCACGTCCGAGGGGAGCGGGCGCGACGCAGCCGGCCGCGGATACACCCAGGCCGCGGCGCCCGTCTCCACCAGCGTCCAGGCGCGGAACAGCCCGAGCGGCCGGGTGGTCTCGATGCGCAGCGGGTCCATGGGGAGCCGGCCGCGCCGCGGCGCATCGAGCGCAAGCACGGCCTCGGCCGTCCCCTCTGCGGGCACGCCCGCCTCGGCCGTCGTCTCGCCCGCCGCCACGCGCACGTGGCGCGCCCGGCCCTCGCCGCGCAGGCGCACGAGGAAGCGCTGGCGGCCCCCGGCGAAGCTCTCGCCCGCAGGCGCCGCGCGCACGGCGAGGCCTGCCAGCTCGCGCCAGGTGTGGACGGCCCCGACGAGGGCGGCCGCGGCCAGCAGGAAGGTCACCGCGAGGGCGGCGTTGTTGTTGTAGTGCAGCCCCACCAGGCCGGCAGCGGCCAGCACCGGCAGGAGCAGCAGGCCCTCGCGCGTGGGGAGGATGTAGATGGTGCGGCGCCCGGGACGCGCCCAGCCGTCGGCGGCGGGGCGGGCGCGGCGCTGGAGCCGGGCCAGGAGCGCCCTCAGGCCCTTGGATGCGGCTCGTTCAGGGCACGGGGACACGGTCGAGCAGGGCGGCGGCGGCCTCGTCGCCTTCCCCGGCGCCGCCCGCGAGCCGGTGGCCCGCCACGGCGACGAAGACCGCCTGCACGTCGTCCGGCAGCACGGCCTCGCGGCCCTCGAGCCAGGCCCACGCGCGCGCCGCCGCCATCAGGGCGAGGCCGCCGCGCGGCGACAGCCCCGGCGGGTGCGCCTCGCGCGTCGCCGCGAGCAGCGCCTGCACGTAGTCGAGCAGGGCGGGGGCGGCGTGCACCGCGCGCACCGCGCGCTGGGCGGCGCGCACGCTCGCCGGGTCCATGGCCGGCGGCACCGAGGCCGCGGCCTGTAGGCGCGGGCCCTCCGCGAGCAGCCGTCGCTCGGCCTCCGGCGGGGGGTAGCCGAGGCGCAGCCGCACCAGGAAGCGGTCGAGCTGCGACTCGGGCAGCGGGTGGGTGCCCGCGAGGTGGAAGGGATTCTGGGTCGCCACCACGAGGAAGGGCTCGGGCAGCGGCCGGGTCTCGCCGTCGGCGCTCACCTGGCGCTCCTCCATGGCCTCGAGCAGCGCGCTCTGCGTGCGCGGGCTGGCGCGGTTGATCTCGTCGGCGAGCAGCACGTGCGTGAAGACGGGGCCGGGCTCGAAGACGAGCTGGCCGTCGCGCAGCACCGGGCCGCCGAGCACGTCGGCCGGCAGCAGGTCGCTGGTGAACTGCACGCGCCGGAAGCCGAGCCCCAGCGCGCGCGCCAGCGCCTGCGCGAGCGTGGTCTTGCCCACGCCCGGCAGGTCCTCGGCCAGCAGGTGCCCGTCGGCGAGCAGGCAGGCCAGCGCCAGGCGCACGGCCCGGGGCTGGCCCAGGACCACGGCCTCCACCGCGCGCACCGCCTCGTGCGCGCGCTCGCGGAGCCGCTCGCCGTCGGCGGCGGGATGGGGGCGGGGCGCGGACATCAGCGCGATTATAGGAGCGCGGGGCCGTGGGAGGGGCGCGGTCGTCAGCCGGCCACCGCCCTTCGTCCCGCGGCGGGCCGGCTTGTGCGGAACCCCGGCCGGGACTAGAATACGAATCGTTCTCATTTCTCAGGTGGTCGCCATGCGCCTGTCGACGGTCCTCCTCATCCTGGGTCTCCTCGCCGCTGGCGGTGCTGCGGACGCGCGCGCGCAGGCGCCTGCGGATGCCGAGCGCGAGGCGCGCGCGCTGGTCCACATGCTCGACTACATCGCCGTCGACTATCCGGATGCCGTCCGCGAGGGCCGCGTGATCAACGAGCCCGAGTATGCCGAGCAGGTCGAGTTCGCGGGGGTGGTCCGGGCCCGCATCGGCGGGCTGGGCCCCGGCGCCGCGCGCGAGGCGCTCGCCGCCGACGCACGCGCCCTCGAGGCGGCCATCCGTGCCCGCGCGCCGGAGGAGGAGGTGGCGGCCATCGCCGGACGCATGCGCGAGCGGCTGGTCCAGGCCTACGGCGTCACCCTCGCGCCGCGGCGGGTCCCGGATCTCGCGCGCGCGGCGCGGGCGTATGCGGGGGCCTGCGCCGCCTGCCACGGCGCGGAGGGGCGGGGCGACGGCGCCGCGGCCCGCGGCATGGAGCCCCCTCCCACGGACTTCACGGACCGCCAGCGCGCCCTCGTGCGCTCGGTCTTCGGGCTCTACAACACGATCACGCTCGGCGTTGCGGACACGCCGATGCGCGGCTTCGCCGAGCTCCCGGAGGAGGTGCGCTGGGGGCTCGCCTTCCACGTGGGCTCGCTGGCCTTCACCGACGCCGAGCGCGAGCGCGGCCGCCGCCTGTGGGCCTCGGACCCGCGCTGGCGGGAGCGCTTTCCCGATCTCGGGGCGGTGACGGCGGCGGTGCCGGCCGAGGTCGCCGAGCGCCACGGCGGCGACGGGATCGCCGTGCTCGCCTACCTGCGGGCGAGCCCCGGCGCCGTCGGCGGCGGCGCCACCCCCTTCACCGTCGCCGAGCGGCGCCTCGCGGAGAGCCTCGAGCGCTACCGCGCCGGAGACCGGGAGGGCGCCTACCGCGCGGCGCTGTCGGCCTACCTCGACGGCTTCGAGCTGGCCGAGGCCCAGGTCTCCGCCGTGGCGCCGGAGCTGCGCGCGGGGGTCGAGGCGGCGATGCTCGCCTACCGCGAGGCCCTGCGCCGGGGGGCGGCGCCGGAAGAGGTCCAGGCGCTCTACGGGGACGCGCGCGAGCGCCTCGCGCGGGCGCGCGAGGCCGTGGGGCGCGCGCGCCTGAGCGGCCCGGTGGCGTTCGCGAGCGCCCTGGCGATCCTGCTGCGCGAGGGCCTGGAGGCGGTGCTGATCCTGGCGGTCATCGGCGCCACGCTGGTCAAGGCCGACCGGCGCGACGCGCTCCCGTGGCTGCACGCGGGCTGGATCGCCGCGCTGGCGGCGGGCTTCGCCACGTGGGCCGCCTCGGCCTATCTGGTGGCCATCAGCGGCGCGAGCCGCGAGCTCACCGAAGGGGTCACGGCGCTCCTCGCCGCCGGCGTGCTGCTCTACGTCGGCTTCTGGCTGCACGGCAAGACCCACGCCGACCGCTGGCAGCGCTTCATCAAGGAGAAGATCCACGACGCGCTGCGCGGCGGCGCCCTGTGGGCCCTGGCGGCCACGGCCTTCCTGGCCGTCTACCGCGAGGTCTTCGAGACCATCCTCTTCTACCAGGCCCTGTGGATGCAGGTGCCGGCGGGCGAGACCTCCGCGCTGTGGGGAGGGATGGCGGCCGGCGCCCTGGCGCTGGCGGTCCTCACCTGGCTGATCCTGCGCTACAGCATGCGGCTGCCGCTGCGGCTCTTCTTCAACGTGAACGCCGCCATCCTGTTCGCCCTGGCGGTGATGTTCACGGGCCACGGCGTGGCGGCGCTGCAGGAGGCCGGCAAGCTCCCCGCCGAGAGCCTGCCCCTGCCGCGTCTCGACCTCATCGGGCTCTACCCGACGGTCGAGACGCTCGCCGCCCAGGCCTTCGTGCTGCTGCTGGGCGCCGGCTGGCTGCTGTGGGAGCGCCACGGCCGGCGCGCGACGGCTTCCTGAGCCCGGCGGGGACGGGAAAGGCACAGGCGGAGAGGAGCAGGAGGCGCCGGAGCCGGGGGAGGGGAGCGCGCATCCTCCGTCTCCCTTGGCATGCGGCATTCCTTTCCCCGTGCCTGGGCCCCGGCGTGTGGGCTCAGAGGAGGCGGGGCTGGAAGGGCCCCGGCGGGCGGAAGCGGCTGGCATCGAGCGGCGGGAGGCCGCGGTCGAGGCCGTGCCTGCGAGCCGCAAGGGCGAAGCGCCGCGCGAGCAGCCGCGCGTACTCGCCCTCGCCCGTCATGCGCCGGCCGAAACGCGCATCGCTCAGGCGCCCGCCGCGGGCGGCGCGCAGCGCGTTCAGCACGCGCCTGGCGCGGTCCGGATAGTGCGCGGCGAGCCACTCCTCGAACAGCGCCCGCACCTCGCCCGGCAGGCGCAGCAGCACGTAGCCCGCGGCGGGCGCCTGAGC
>WFOW01000115.1 GCA_015487895.1 Gammaproteobacteria bacterium
CCCGCGACGCGCGTGCCATCGGAAGATTTCACGCGCGGCCGCAAGGCTGCTCGACGCGAGCGCCCACACAGATTGCCTAACCCGGATTGTGAAAGAGCAGGCGGTCGGGCCGCTTCCCGACTGGGATCGGTCATTATGGGGACGATCCCCGGGACCGTCAAGGCCCCCCTTCCGGATCCCCCGGGGCGCCCTGACGCTTCCCGGGCGGAGGGCGCATTATAGGCCCGGCGCGCTCTCCGTCAAGCCGCCGGGCCCGGGCTCGAGGGTGAAGCGGAAAACGGCGCCGCGTCCCGGCTCGGCCTCGGCCCAGATGCGCCCGCCGTGGCGGCGCACCACGCGGAAGGCCGTCGCCAGCCCGATCCCCGTGCCCTCGAACTCCTCGTCGCGGTGCAGGCGCTGGAAGGGCTGGAAGAGCCGGCCGGCGTGACGCATGTCGAAGCCGACCCCGTTGTCGCGCACGAAGAACACGGTCGCCCCCGCGCCCCCGCGCTCGGCGCCGAACTCCACCACGGCCCGCGTGCGCGGACGCGTGTACTTCCAGGCGTTGCGCAGCAGGTTCTCGAGCAGCAGGCGCACCAGGCCGGGGTCCGCCTCGACCGCAAGACCGGGAGCGATCCGCACGTCCACCGCGCGGCCCGGCTCGTCCGCGGCGAGCTCGTCGGCGATGGCCCGGGCGAGCGCGCTGAGATCCACCCGCCGGCGGTGCATCTCGCGGCGGGTGACGCGCGAGAGCGCCAGCAGGTCATCGATCAGCCGCCCCATGCGCTCGGCCGCGTGGCAGACCCGCTCCAGATAGGCCCGGCCCTCCGGGGGCAGGCGCTCGCCGTGGTCCTCGAGCACCGCCCGCGCGAAGCCGTCGATGGCGCGCAGGGGCGCCCGCAGGTCGTGGCTGACGGAGTAGGCGAAGGACTCGAGCTCGCGGTTGGCGAGCTCGAGCTGGCTCGTGCGCCGGGCCACGCGCTCCTCGAGCGAGCGCAGCAGGCGCAGGTTCTCGAGCATCACGCCGAGGCGCTCGGCGTAGAGCCCGAGGAGGCGTTCTGCGACCTCGTCCGGCGGGGCGGAGAGGGCGACGGCGAGGGCGCCGGCGGTCTCGCCCTCGGCCTGCACGGGGAGCACGAGCGCATGCCCTCCGCTGTCGAGGCCGATCCGCATCGTCTGCCCTTCGCGCGCCGCCGCACGCGCCGCGGTCGCGAGACCGGCGAGCTCCGTTGCGTTTCCGGCCACAGTGACGGCTGACGCCCCGTCCTCCTGCCCCTGCCTGACGCCATTGCAGACCAGCACGAGGACGGCGCCCCGGGCGGCGACCAGCTCACGGGCGCCCTCGCAGGCGGCCTCGCGGAAGCGGCGCTCGTCGCTGCGCGCCTCGAGCAGGGCGCGCGAGCGGCGCCCCAGCGCCAGGAGGCCGTCGCGCAGCCGGCGCTCGCGCGCCTCGGCCTCGATCTGCGCCGTGACGTCGAGGAGCGTGCCCAGAACGGCGGGGCGGCCGCGGTGAACCGTCCGCACGCCGTAGACCTCCACCCGGACCACCGTGCCGTCGCGGCGCAGGCCACGAAAGCGGTAGCGCAAGGCCTCGGCCTCGCCCTCGAGGCGCCGGCGCAGGTTGCGCTCCACGAGCTCACGGTCTTCAGGGTGAATGAAGGCGCTGACGGGCAGCGTCTCGACGATCTCCTCGACGCGGTAGCCGAAGATCTCCGCGAGACGGGGATTGGCGTAGCGCACCACTCCGTCCTGGACGAGATAGACCCCGACGAGGGCCTTCTCGGCCAGCTCCCGGAACTTGGCCTCGGACTCGCGCAGGGCGCGCAGCCGCTCGCGCATGCGCGCCACAGGGGCGAGGTCGTGCACGGAGACCAGCACGCGCGACCAGTCGTGCCGCGCCTCCGGCAGGAGGCTCACGCCGAGCGTCACCTCGAGCGCCGCGCCGTCCCAGGTGCGCTGGCGGGCCCGCACCGTCGCCGTCTCCTCGCCCGCAAGGAGGGCCTCGAGGATCGCCGCCACCGCGGGCGCCACCTCGGGCGGACGCACGATACGGTCGGGACCGGCAAGCAGCGCTTCCCGATCCGGGGCCCGGTAGAGGCGCACGGCGGCCTCGTTGACGTCGAGCACACGGATGCGGCGCAGGCAGCCGACGACCGCCTGCGGTCGCCGCGCGAGCAGCTCCGTCACGGACCGCGACCGTGCGCCCCGGCCCTCGAGCCAGCCGCGCACCGCGGAGAGGTCCTCGAGCCACAGGGCGACCGGGGCATGTTCGAAGAAGAGCAAGCCTCCCCCTGCGCCCCGGGCCTGCCCAGCATCTTGCCGCTCGGCCATGGTCTGGGGCCCGCGCTTCGGGCGCCAGGGCGGGTTCCGGGCCCCGGCGCCGCGCACCTCTGGCCGCCGGCCAACGCTGGCTGGCGGGCTCGCGGCGAAAAAGGCCGCCCTCCCCGTCAGCCGTCGGATGCCTCGACGCGGACGCGGGCGAAGCGGCGCTTGCC
>WFOW01000116.1 GCA_015487895.1 Gammaproteobacteria bacterium
CGCCGAGAAGCAGGCGGCGGTGCTGCGGCTCATCAACGCCTACCGCTTCCTCGGCCACCGCGTGGCCGACGTCGACCCGCTGCGCCTGCGCGAGCGCCCGCCCGTCCCGGAGCTCGACCCCGCCCACCACGGCCTCACGGAGGCCGACCTCGACACCGAGTTCCACACGGGCTCGCTCGCCGCCCCCGAGCGCATGCGCCTGCGCGACATCCTCGCGCTGCTGCGCCGGGTCTACTGCGGCCCGGTGGGCGTGGAGTACATGCACATCACGGACACCGAGCAGAAGCGCTGGATCCAGGCGCGCGTCGAGGGCCGCCCGGAGCGGGCCGTGCTTTCGCCCGAGGAGCGCCGCGCCCTGCTCGAGCGCCTGGTGGCCGCCGAGGGGCTCGAGCGCTATCTGCACACCAAGTACGTGGGCCAGAAGCGCTTCTCGCTCGAGGGCGGCGACAGCCTCATCCCCCTCATGGATCGCGTCATCCGCCGCGCCGGCGCCGAGGGCGTGCAGGAGATCGTCATCGGCATGGCCCACCGCGGGCGCCTCAACGTGCTGGTCAACATCCTCGGCAAGAGCCCGCGCGAGCTGTTCCGGGAGTTCGAGGGCGCCTACGATCCGGCGGCGCAGCCCGGCTCGGGCGACGTCAAGTACCACATGGGCTTCTCCTCGGACGTGCGCACGCCGGGCGGCACCGTGCATCTCGCGCTCGCCTTCAACCCCTCGCACCTCGAGATCGTCGGCCCCGTGGTGGAGGGCTCGGCGCGCGCGCGCCAGCAGCGCCGCGCCGACCGCGACGGCGGGCAGGTGATGCCCGTGCTGCTGCACGGCGACGCGGCCTTCGCCGGCCAGGGCGTGGTGATGGAGAACTTCCAGCTCTCCAAGGCGCGCGGCTTCACCACGGGCGGCACGGTGCACGTGGTGGTGAACAACCAGATCGGCTTCACCACCTCCAACCCGCTCGACGTGCGCTCGAGCTACTACTGCACGGACGTGGCCAAGATCGTCGAGGCGCCCATCTTCCACGTCAACGGCGACGACCCCGAGGCCGTGGTCTTCGTCGCCGAGCTGGCGCTCGACTTCCGCATGCGCTTCCGCAAGGACGTGGTCGTGGACCTCGTCTGCTACCGCCGCCACGGGCACAACGAGGCCGACGAGCCGGCTGCCACCCAGCCCGTCATGTACCGCAAGATCCGCGCGCATCCGCCCGTGACGCGCCTCTACGCCGAGCGGCTCGCGCGCGAGGGCGTGGTGCCGGGGCCCGAGATCGTGGACGAGCTCTTCGAGCGCTACCGGGCGCGCCTCGAGCGCGGCGAGCGCGTCGCGCCCGACATCGTCGAGGGCGCGAGGAACCCCTACGCCGTCGACTGGAGCCGCTACCGCGGCCGCCACTGGACCGAGCCCGCCGACACGGCGGTGCCGGTGGCGACCCTCCAGGACCTGCACGCGCGCCTCGACCGCCTGCCCGAGGGCTTCGAGCTGCACCCGCGCGTGGCGCGCATCCTCGAGGACCGGCGCAAGATGGCCGCCGGCGCGCTGCCGCTCGACTGGGGCTTCGCCGAGACCATGGCCTACGCGACGCTCCTGCGCGAGGGCCACCCGGTGCGCCTGAGCGGCCAGGACTCCGGGCGCGGCACCTTCTTCCACCGCCACGCGGTGCTCCACAACCAGCGCGACGGCACGAGCTGGGTGCCGCTGCAGCACCTCGGCGCCCAGGCCAACTTCGTCGTCATCGACTCGCTGCTCTCGGAGGAGGCGGTGCTCGCCTTCGAGTACGGCTACGCCACGGCGGAGCCCGAGGCGCTGGTGATCTGGGAGGCGCAGTTCGGCGACTTTGCCAACGTCGCCCAGGTGGTCATCGACCAGTTCATCAGTTCGGGCGAGGCGAAGTGGGGGCGGCTGTGCGGGCTGACGCTCTTCCTGCCGCACGGCTACGAGGGCCAGGGGCCCGAGCACTCCTCGGCGCGGCTCGAGCGCTGGCTGCAGCTCTGCGCCGAGCACAACCTGCAGGTGTGCGTGCCGACGACGCCGGCGCAGATGTTCCACCTGCTGCGCCGGCAGGTGCTGCGGCCCTACCGCAAGCCGCTCGCCACGCTCACGCCCAAGAGCCTGCTGCGCCACAAGCGCTCGGTCTCGCGCCTGGAGGAGCTCGCCGGCGGCGGCTTCCGGCCCGTGATCCCGGAGTGCGAGGCGCTCGCGCCGGAGGCGGTGCGGCGCGTGGTCTGCTGCACGGGCAAGGTCTACTACGACCTGCTCGAGGCGCGCCTCGCCGCCGGCCGCACCGACGTGGCGCTGGTGCGCATCGAGCAGCTCTATCCCTTCCCGGAGGAGGATCTGGCGCGGGCGCTGGCGCCGTGGACCAAGGCGCGCGAGCTGGTCTGGTGCCAGGAGGAGCCCGAGAACCAGGGGGCCTGGTACCAGATCCGCCACCGCCTGGAAGCCGCGCGCCGCAAGGGCCAGCGCCTGCGCTACGCCGGGCGCCCGCCCTCGGCGGCGCCCGCCACCGGCCATTTCCGCCTGCACCTGGAGCAGCAGAAGAAGCTCGTCGAGGAGGCACTGGGATGAACCGACCCGAATCGCCCGCGAGCGCCGCGCCCGTGGACGTGCGCGTGCCGGCGCTGCCGGAGTCCGTGAGCGAGGGCACCGTCGTCGCCTGGCGCAAGGCCCCGGGCGAGGCCGTGCGCCGCGACGAGGCGCTGGTGGACATCGAGACCGACAAGGTGGTGCTCGAGGTGCCGGCCCCGGCCGACGGCGTGCTCGCGGAGGTGCTGAAGGAGCCGGGCGCGAGCGTGCGCGGCGAGGAGGTGATCGCCCGCATCGCCCCCGGCGCCGCCCCGGCGCCGGCCCCCGAGCCCGCGGCCGAGCCTCCGCCCGCGGGGAGCCCGGCCGTGGAGGAGGACACGCCGCAGACGGAGACGGAGCCGAAGGCCGCGCGCCGCAGGCCGCCGCCGGGGCCCGCCGTGCGCCGGCTGCTGGCCGAGCACGGCCTCGACCCGGAGGCGATCCCCGCCACCGGGCGCGGCGGGCGGCTGACCAAGGCCGACG
>WFOW01000117.1 GCA_015487895.1 Gammaproteobacteria bacterium
CATGGCTCGCAACTCCAGGCGCGTCGGGTCTTGTTGTTCTGGATCTGGTTGCGCACAAGGCGCACGCCCAGCATCCGCAACGTAACACCGCGCTCCGAGAGGTGTCAAGCGAACGGGTGCCAAAAAGCGCGGCGAATCATCGTTTTGTCACGGAGCTGCCATTGCGCGCGCGAACGCCGTCACGGCCCGCCCCGCGCCTCGGCCCGCGCGCGCGCCTCGGCGGCGGCGGCGGCGGCCTCGCGCGCGAGCCGGCGCGCCTTCCCGTAGCGGCCGACCTCGAGCTCGCGCTCGGCCTCCTCGAGCAGGCGGCGCGCACGGGCGTAGGGCTCCGGCGCGTGGCGCGGCGCCCCCGCGCGCTCGGCGGCCTGGAGCATCTGCCGGGCGTCGCTCATTTCCTGCACCGGCGCGCTCGCGCAGCCCGGAACGCCCGCCAGCGCCCCCCACAGGAACAGGACGAGCAGCACACGCGCGAGGACGGCCATCGCGCGCAAGCTTGCACCTGCCGGCCGCGGCGGTCAACGCGATTGCGGGCGCGGGCCGCGCTCCGGTAGGCTCGCCCGCGGGCAGGAGGCAGGGAGGAGGCGCCATGGCCCGCAAGAAGGCCGACGAGATCGTGATCTACCACAACCCGCGCTGCGCCAAGTCGCGCGAGGCGCTGAAGCTGCTGCGCGAGCGCGGTGTCGAGCCGCGCATCGTCGAGTACCTCAAGGAGCCGCCCTCGCAGGCCGAGCTCGATCGCCTGCTGCGCCTGCTCGGCCTGGAGCCGCGCGCGCTCATGCGCCGGCGCGAGAAGGTCTACAAGGAGCTCGGCCTCGACGACCCGGGGCTCAAGCGCCGCGACCTGGTCCGCGCGATGCACGAGCACCCCATCCTGATCGAGCGGCCCATCGCGGTGCGCGGCGATCGTGCCGTCCTGGGCCGGCCGCCGGAGCGCGTGCTCGAGCTGCTGGGGCGCTGACGGGCCATGTACGTGCTGGTCCTGTACTACAGCCGCGGCGGCGCCACCGCGCGCATGGCGCACCTGATCGCGCGCGGCGTCGAGGAGGTCGAGGGCGTGGAGGCGCGGCTGCGCACCGTGCCGCCGGTGTCGGCCGCCTGCGAGGCGGTGGCCCCGCCCGTGCCCGACGAGGGTCCGCCCTACGCCACGCTCGAGGACCTCGCCGGCTGCGCGGGCCTCGCCCTCGGCAGCCCCACGCGCTTCGGCAACATGGCCGCGCCCCTCAAGCACTTCATCGACGGCACGGGCGCGCTGTGGGCGAGCGGTGCGCTGGCCGGGAAGCCCGCGGCCGTGTTCACCTCCACGGCGAGCCTGCACGGCGGGCAGGAGTCGACGCTCCTCAGCATGATGCTGCCGCTGCTGCACCATGGCATGGTCATCGTGGGCCTGCCCTACACCGAGCCCGCCCTCGGCGAGACCGCGGACGGCGGCACCCCCTACGGGGCGAGCCACGTGGACGGCTCCGAGGGGGGGCGGCCGCTCAGCGACCACGAGCGCACGCTCTGCCTTGCGCTCGGCCGCCGGCTTGCGGAGGTCGCCCGGCGCCTCGCGGGCTGAGCGCCGTGCGCACCCTCGCCCGCGCGCTCGCCCTCGGCGGCCAGCTCGCGCTGCTCGCCGTGGTCGTGGCATGGGCCGGATGGCTTGCGCCGGCCGGAGGGCAGCCGGCGGCCCTGCGCGCGGCGGTGGTGGCGCTGCCCCTGCTGCTGCCGCTGCCCGGGCTGCTGCGCGGGAGCCGGCGCGCCCACCTGTGGGCGGCGCTGGTCACGCTGCCCTACTTCACGCACGGCGTGGTGGAGGCCTGGGCGGGGAGCCGCCCCCTGCTCGCGGGCCTGGAGATCGCCGCGGCGGTGGCGGCCTTCGGCGGCTGCCTGCTGGCGCTCAGCCGGTCGCGTCCGCGGCGCGGCGGCGGGGCGGGCGCGAGCGCGCGCGGTCCACGTCGAGGGCGCAGCTGAAGGGCGGCGGCCCGTCGAGCGTGCGCGCCAGCGCGAAGGCCGCCACCGGGCGCATGTGGACGACCACGAGCTCGACGTCGGCCAGCCGGCACAGGCGCTCGAGGCGCAGCAGCCAGGCGTAGTAGAGGCGGTCGACGAGGGCCACGTTGCCGATGTCGTAGATCAGGCGCCGCGCGCGCTGCGCCTGCAGCCAGGCGAGCAGCGGCTCGGTGTAGGCGTCGGGATCGCCCGGATCGAGCCCCTCCCCGGGCTCGAGCAGCACGTCGCCGCCCCCGAGCGGCGTCAGGTGCATGCCCTCGATGCGCGCCACCGGCTCCCCCTCAGGCCGGTGCCTCTCCGGCCCCGACGTGCACGCCCAGGCGGCGGAAGGCCTCCTTGAGCCCCTCGGCGAGCGTCGAGCGCGTGGTGACGCGCCCGAGGTCGATGTTGAGGCTCGTGAGCGAGCGGGCGATGTCCGGGCGGATGCCGGTGAGGATGGGCTCCGCGCCCATCAGCGAGATGGCGCGGATCATCTGCACCAGGTGGTGCGAGACCTGCGTGTCGATGGAGGAGACCCCCGTCACGTCCATCACCACCGCCTTGGCGCGGTCGCGCTCGATGCGCCCGAGCAGGCGCTCCATCACGGTCATGGCGCGCGAGGAGTCGAGGGTGCCGATGATGGGCAGGGTGAGCACCCCGTCCCAGATCTCGGTCACCGGGGCCGAGGTCTGGCGCAGCTCCTCCTGCTGCGCCTGGATGGTGCGCTCCTTCTCCTCGAGGTAGATATGGAAGATGTCGAGGATGATGTCGTTGAAGAGCGATCCGAGGAGGACGATCACCGCGCGCGCGTCCTCGAAGGAGACGCCCTCGGAGGCGTCGAGGTTCTCCAGGAAGACGCGCTGCAGGAACTGGATGTAGCGCACGAACTCGTCGAGGCTCGCCCCCCGCGCGCGGATGCGCCTGGAGAAGCCGTTGAAGAACTCGCGCAGCGCGCGGTACTCGGGCCCGCGGCGGTCGATGCGCTCGCCGGCGTGCAGGAGCGATGCGAACAGCTC
>WFOW01000118.1 GCA_015487895.1 Gammaproteobacteria bacterium
CTCCACGCCCGGCATGCCGGTCCAGCGCACGCGCGCGGTGAAGGCGAGGTCGTTGGCGGGCGCCTCGCCCACGCTCTTGCGTCCGGCACGGACGGCGTAGCTCTTGGCGGCGCTGGTCTGGAAGCCCGAGTGCAGCATGAGGTCCGCCTGCCAGCCGGGCCGCGGGCGCCAGACGAGCTGCACGCCGCCCTCGCGCCAGGTGGTCGGCAGGACGTACTTCTCGACCTCGGGGCGCTCGACCCCGTAGAAGGTGGGCGGCTCGTGGGTCTCGTTGATGATGCCGACAGGGACGAGCATCATGCCGGCGCGCAGCGACAGGTCGTCGCGCAGGTCGCGCTCGATGTAGGCGTACTCGAGCGCCACCTCCCCCCCGTCGTCGGGCTCCACGAAGGCGTGCTCGACCTCGAGCTCCGAAGCGAAGCGCGTGCGCTCGTCGAACTCGTGGTTCAGGAACAGGATGAAGCGGTGGAAGTCCATCTCGCGCTTGTCGGCGGCGCCACCCTCGCCGTCGAGGCGCGCGTAGTGCATCTCGCCGTAGCCGCCGACCGTGGTGCGCCCGCTCCGGCCGTGGTGGAAGGGCTGGTGGCCGCCCTCGGCCTCGTGCGCGGCCCGCACGGGGGCCCCGGCCGCCTCGGCGTGGGCCGCCGGCCCGCCCTGCTCGAGCATCTCGGCCGTGGCCTCGACCTTCTGGTCGGTCTCGGCGAGCCTGGCCTTGAGGGCCTGGATCTCCTTCTGCTGGGCCTGGATCACCGCCCACAGCTCCTCGACCGTCGGCGCGCGGTCGGCGCGCACGGGGCCGGCGGCGAGCGCCGTGCACAGGGCGGACAGGGCCAGGCCTGCCGGGTGAAGGCGGGTTCGCTTGCGCATCGCTCTCATCGTCTGCTCTCCCTCCCCTCTTTCTGCGCGGGTGTGCGTGTCACCAGTGGGTGCGGGCGAGGCCCGCGGTGGGCGCATACCCTACCGGAACGCGTAGCTAAATGCAAATCGTTCGTATTTGCGTCCATAATGACCGGACAGGCCGTGGGCTGAAGGCGGCCGAGCCGCGGTGGTACACTCCCGGCATCGACTACGGAGGGAGCGGCGAGATGAGCGAGAACACCGCCACCGCACAGGAGCAGGCCCAGGCCGCGCGCTTCGATCCGCGGCTGACCGAGGCCGAGCTGCGCCTGACCGAGGCCGCGCAGGAGAAGCTGCGCGGGCTGCTCGAGGAGGCGCGCCGCGACGACGACGCCATACAGGGCGTGCGCATCTACGTCGCCGGCGGCGGCTGCGGCGGCATGGGCTACGGCATGACCTTCGCCGACGAGGTGCGCGAGACCGACGCCGTGCTGGAGCTCGACGGCCTGCGCATCGTCATCGACGCCGTCGCCCTCGCCTACATGCGCGGCGCCGAGATCGACTACGTCGAGGAGCGCTTCGGCGGCAGCTTCGTGTTCAACAACGTCTTCCAGGCCGTGGGCGGCACCGGCGTGTGCTCGGCCTGCGGCGCGGCCGGCGGCGGGTGTGCATGAGGCGGGGCGGGCGCGCGGCGGCCGCCGCGTCCTGATCCTCGCGCCGCACTCGAGCTACCGCATCGGCCCCTACCTGGCCGCGGCCCAGGGTCTCGGGCTGCGCCCCTTCCTGGTCTCGACCGGCACGCAGGTGCCGCTGCCGGCCGGCGTCGAGGGCGTGCGGGTGGACCCGCGCGACGAGACCGCGGCGCGCACGCGCGTGCTGGAGGCGCTCGGCGGCGACCGGCCCTGCGCGGCGGTGGCGACCGACGACCCCATGGTGCCGCTCGCGGCGAGCCTCGCCGCCGAGCTCGGCCTGCCCCACAACCCGCCCGCGGCCGCCAGGCTGGCGCGCCGCAAGGACCTCGCCCGCGCGCGCCTCGCCGAGGCGGGCCTGCCGGTGCCCGCGCACCGGGTGCTCGACCTCGACCGGCCCCTCGGCCCGCAGCTCCGCGGCCTCGACTTTCCCTGCGTCGCCAAGCCCGTGGCGCTCGCGGGCAGCCGCGGGGTCATCCGCGCCGACGGCCCCGCCGCCCTGGAGGCGGCCTGCGCCCGCATCGCGCGGATCCTGGCCGGCGAGCCGCACCTGACGGAAGAGGAGCGCCGGCGGGTGCTGGTGGAGCGCTTCGTCCCGGGGCCGGAGCTCGCCCTCGAGGGCCTCCTCTCGGACGGGCGCCTCGAGGTGCTGGCGCTCTTCGACAAGCCCGACCCCCTCGAGGGGCCGTTCTTCGAGGAGACCTACTACGTCATGCCGAGCCGCCTGCCGGCCGCCGCGCAGCGGCGCATCGCCG